>CAIUPC010000172.1 GCA_903900905.1 uncultured Acetobacteraceae bacterium | reverse complement strand
TTGCCCTTGGCATAATAGGCCGTCGGCACCCGGTCCTGCGGCATCCCCTGAATATGCCGCGCCAGGAACGGCGCATGCAGCCCGGCCGAATTCACGAACAGCCGGCACCGGAGCGTCATCGGGTCGTTGCCCCCGACCTCCACCTCGATATGCCGATCAGCGACGCGCGCGCCGACGACGGGGGAGAAGAAGACGGGGGTGCAGCCGGCGTTTTCGGCATCGCCCTGCAAGGCCAGCATATAAGCGTGGCTATCGATGATGCCGGTGGACGGGGAGTGCAACGCGCTCGTGCATTGCAGGTTGGGTTCCATCGCCATCGCCTCGGCGGCGGTGAGGACGCGCATGCCCTCCACCCCATTGGCTTCGGCGCGGGCCTTGATGCCGGCGAGCATGGTGTCTTCTTGCGCGCTGGTCGCCACGATCAGCTTGCCGCAATTGCGGTGCGGCACGCCGCGTTCCTCGCAATACGGATACAGCATGCGACGCCCGGCGACGCAGAAGCGGGCCATGAGGCTGTTGGCGGGGTAGTAGATGCCGGCATGGATGACCTCGCTGTTACGCGAGGATGTTTCGGTACCAATACCTTCCGCCGAATCGAGCAGGATCACGTCCCGCCCCGACATCACCAAAGCCCGGGCGACCGCCAGGCCGACAACGCCGGCGCCGGCGACGATGCAATCGACTTCTTCCACGGTCGTACTCCCTTACGCCGACAGGCGTTCCATCACCGCGTCCGGGATGTCAAAATTGGCGAACACGTTCTGCACGTCTTCATTGTCTTCCAGCACGTCCAGCAGCTTCAGCAGGCTGCGCGCCTTATCCTCGTCGAGCGTGACCTCGGTCGTCGGGCGCCAGTCGAATTTGGCGGATTCCGGCGCCCCGAAGCGGGTTTCGAGGGCATCGCGCACGGCGAAGAAATCTTCCACGGCGCAGGTGATCTCATGCGCTTCCGCGTCGGTTTCGGCATTGTCGGCGCCGGCTTCGATCGCCGCTTCCAGGATGTCGTCGGCCGAACCGACGGAAAGCGGGTAGCGGATCACGCCCAGGCGGTTGAACATGAAGCTGACGGAATTCGTCTCCCCCAGCGCGCCGCCATGTTTGGTGAAGGCGGAGCGGACGTCGCCGGCGGTGCGGTTGCGGTTATCGGTCAGGGTTTCGACGATCACCGCGACGCCGGCCGGGCCGTAGCCTTCGTAGCGGACTTCCACGTAGTCCTCACCGCCCGTCGCTCCGCTGGCTTTTTTGACCGCGCGCTCGATGGTGTCCTTGGTCATGTTGGCCTGGCGCGCGGCGGACAAGGCCGCCCGCAGGCGGGGGTTGAACGCCGGATCGGGCAGGCCCTGGCGGGCGGAGACGGTGATTTCGCGGATCAGCTTGGCATAGATGCGGCCGCGCTTGGCGTCCTGCACACCTTTGCGGTGCATGATGTTCTTGGCGTGTGAATGGCCGGCCATGGTTCCGTTGGTCGCTTCGTGTGGGTTGAACGTGGGGCACGTTTACACCGGCTTGACGCGATGCGACAGCCGGTTCGGGTTCATTCCCCCGGCGGGGCGCGTGTGGCCCGGATTTCCAGGACACTCAGAAAGAAGGTCCCATAGCCGGTCTGAAACGCCAGCAGGATCGCCAGCGCCGAGGGGATGACCAGCCGCATCATCGAACTGGGGGATAGACCGCCATAGCCAACCGCGTCCCAGGCCGATACCGCCCGGACCCCGATACCGATCCCCATGATCAAGAGCACCAGCGCCGCGATCAGCCCGCGCTCCAGCGTCGCCACGTCGATGATGCCGCGGAACCAGGGATCGGGCGGCACGATGCCCTCCCGCATGCCGTAGACTTTGGCGAAGACCCAGAACAGCACCGACTGATAGCCAACCGACACCGCGAGTGACGCATAAAGCAAAGTGTGGATATCGAAGGTCGCGCCGAACAGGGATTTCGGCCCCGGCAGCAGGCAGGCCATCACGGCCAGGCCGGCTACCAGCGCCGCCACGCCGGGATAGAGGAACAGCCAGCGCGGGCTGAACAGCAGCAGGAAGCGCAGATGCCGCCAGCCGTCGCGCCAGCTGCGCAAATGCGGCGGGCGGGAGCGCCCGTCCGGCGATAGCGTCGTTGGCACCTCGGTCAGGCGTAGGCGGGAGACGGTGGCCTTGATGACCATCTCAGAGGCGAATTCCATGCCCTGTGTCTGCAGGTCCAGTGACAGAATCGCGGCCCGGTCGAAGCCGCGCAGGCCGCAATGGAAATCGCCGCAGGGGCTGCGAAACAACAACCGCCCGATGCCGGTCAGCACGGGGTTGCCGAGGTAGCGGTGCAAAGGTGGCATCGCGTTCGGCTTGATGCCGCCCTGGAAGCGATTGCCCATCACCAGCTGCCAGCCGTCCCGCAGCCTGGCGACAAACGGGTCGAGCGCCGAGAAATCGTAGCTGTCGTCGCTGTCGCCCATGATCACGAAGCGCCCGCGGGCGGCTTTGATGCCGCCGCGCAGCGCGCTGCCATAGCCGCGTTCGGCGATGGGAACGACGCGCGCGCCATGCGCCTCGGCAATGGCCTGCGACCCATCGGTGCTGCCATTATCGGCGATCAGGACTTCTCCATCGACGCCGCTGCGCAGCAAATAGGCACGCGCCTTGTCAATGCAGATCGCCAGCGTTTCCGCCTCGTTCAAACACGGCATCAGGATGGTCAGTTCGCAGGGCTCGGCCATCGCCATCCGCTCCGGTGTTGCTTGCTCGACCACAATCGGCGGTATGGGCTTATAGCGGGTTCGACCAGCCGGCCAGGACATTCGCTGGCAAGCCGATAGGTGGGCTTGTGCCGATGCCGGGTTGGGCGCGCGGGCCGCTGACGCGCGGATGTGTGAGGCCGTCGGGCACGATAACCCCGACGCGGGGCTTGAACCGATCGGCCCGAGAGATCAGGTTATCGATATGACAGGTTTTACGCGCCAAATCCCGGACGGCGATAACCGTGAGCGCGATGTCTGCGCCGCCTGCGGGCATATCGATTACCAAAACCCCAAGGTCGTCGTCGGGGCGGTCGTTGTCTCCGGCACCGCCGTGCTTCTTTGCCGGCGCGCGATCGAACCGCGCAAGGGTTACTGGACCTTGCCGGCCGGCTATATGGAACACGGGGAGACGCTTGAAGAAGGCGCCGCGCGTGAGGCGATGGAAGAGGCCGAGGCCGCCATCGCGATCGACGGTATTCTGGGCGTTTTCAACGTGGCCCGTATTGGCCAGGTTCAGGTCATCTTCCGGGCCCGCTTCGCCGAACCGGATCGCCCTTTTCACGCCGCGGGGCCGGAAAGTCTCGAGACCGGGCTGTTCGAATGGGACGATATCCCGTGGGATGAGATCGCGTTTCCCACCGTGCGCTGGGCGCTCAATGCCTGGCGGGACAGGGGCGAGGGCGCGCTGGGTCATCCCGCCGGCAACCCGGCGGCGGACCCAAGGGGCGTCCATCGTATCACGCCCGTGGGTCCGGCGGCATGATCGGCAAGCGCGGCCATCTGCTGGGTGCCGCGATGTTGGCTTCGTTGATCGCGCCGCTGCCGGTGCCGCCTATTCCGCCGGAGCATCCGCCTTTGGGCGCGCTCGCGCCGGTGCCGTCCTGGGAGCAGCCGTTCCGATTTCCCGGTGAAGAGCAGGATCGGTCGCGGGTCGATCTACGATTTTATCGGGTTGATCGACCGGATCCGAGCCAGGGCTTCGCGCCCGGGTCGCATTTTCAGCAGAACGACGAGCGGCGCCAGAATCTGATTCCCGGTTTCCTGGTACGGGTGCCGCTCTCGCCTCCGTGATAGCGGGCGCGCGAAAAAACAGGATGTCGTTAACGGTTTCTTTACCTTTTAACGCGACACTGCTCACCATCGACCGGCACATCCCGTGCTGGTGAAAGGGAGGCGAGCATGCGCACGGCCAAACAATCACACCGCGCCCGGCGGGGCGGCGACCGGACTGACGGGGTTACGATCGTGTCCGGTGCCGCGATACCGGTCATTGACCTGGACCTGCTACTGCGTCCGGGTGGCGGTGAATGGACGGTCGCTGGCGGCGCGCGTCAGACGGAGCCGGTCCGAACCGTCGCGCTGACGGACGGAACCCGGATCACATTTGCCGCCGCGCCCGATTTTGCCGCGATGGAGCCCGTCTGAGTGGCGGAAGTCACAGGTTTGTGTTCCTTCGGGCCTTGCCGTCGTACTCAGGCACTATAAAAGAGACAGATAATGGCGAAAGTTGTTATATTTTATTCTGTCTGACCGATCATCCTTGATCGGTCGGCTTCGATCGATCGCCTCTGTCGGGTGGTCGCAACGCCTGGGCGAACATCTGAAACGCGCGCGATGAAGCTCTCAACCCGCCTGTTGCTTCTGATTCTCGGCTGTATGCTGCCGATTCTGGCGGCCCAATTGTACACAGCCGTGCAGCGGAACGCGGAGCGGCATGCCCAGTTGGCGGAGACGACGCGGTATCAGGCGGAGCGCTCGATCGGCGAGTTATCCGCGATCATCGATGGCATTCGACGGATTGCAACCGTTGCCGCACATTGGGAGAGTCTCCACACGACCGGACCGGGCTGTGTGCGCTCGCTGGAGACCCTGCGCGCCGATATCGATAATCCGCGGTTTCTGGCGGTCGTGAACGCGAATGGGCAACTCCTGTGTGCCCATACACCAGCCTTGACGGCACTCTGGACTCCGCCGCCTGACTGGTTGCCGAACCGCCCGACCGGGAACGCCTCCGTTCTTGGTTCGGCGCGGCCGATTCCTGGCCTGGAAGGGTTGTATTTGCCGATCGCGGTGCGGATTGCCCGTAACAACGGTACCGCTGACACCCTTATCGCCGGGCTCGATCTGGCGGGCCTGGCCGGCTCGCTGACCCGCGCTGCGGCAAGGTTGGACAATCAGCCGGGGAACACCACCCTGTTCGTGGCGGACAGGGACGGCAACGTGATCGCGCGATTCCCGCCGGCCGCGGCCGGTGAGGGAGCCTTGCCCGCTTCGTTACGACCACTGCTGGCCTTGGATCACGCGGGAGTCGTAACCCTATCGGATAACGCCGGCGGCCTCTGGCTCGCCTCCCACGTCCCGTCCCCGATGTCGGCGTCTGGTGTGACAGCCATCGCCGTGGTCGCCCCGCCGGACCCCATCGCCTATCTCGGCAATGGTAGCGTCTGGGATCTGCTGGTCACGGGCAGCTGTGCCATGATCGCCCTCATGCTGGCCTGGCTTGCCGGCCGGCGGTTCATTTATGTGCCGACG
Organism: uncultured Acetobacteraceae bacterium; assembly: GCA_903900905.1. Taxonomy (GTDB): domain Bacteria; phylum Pseudomonadota; class Alphaproteobacteria; order Acetobacterales; family Acetobacteraceae; genus Rhodopila. The sequence goes on along the minus strand of CAIUPC010000172.1, from coordinate 4,853 downwards.
GAAATGCTGCTGCGCACGGCGCAGCGCTGGCGCGACGGTGACCTGAACGTGCGCGCCGCATTAACCGAAGGCGGATCCGAATTCGGGAAGCTGGCGCAATCGTTCAACGCCATGGCCTCCAGCCTGCAGGCCCGCGATCTGGAACGGCGGTTGCAGGCGGAATTGCTGGAATCGCTGGTCGTGCAGCGCACCCGTGCCTTGTCGGAGATCAACAACCGCCTGCAGGTGGAAGTCGCCGAACGTGAGAAGACCGAAGCGGCGCTGCATCAGGCGCAGAAATTACAGGCCGTTGGCCAGCTTGCCGGGGGCATCGCGCATGATTTCAACAACATGCTCGCGACGGTGCTGGGCAATCTGGAACTGATGCAGCACCGGGTCGAGCAACTGCTGGCGATGCCGAAGCAGACGGATCTGGAGCGGCTGACGGCGTTGATCGAGCGCGCCACCGGGGCGGTCCAGCGCGGCGCCCAGTTGACGTCACGTTTGCTTGCCTTCTCCCGCCGGCAGCGGCTGTCGACCCGGCCGACGGATTTGAACCGGCTGGTGGCGGAACTTGTCACGCTCGCGACCAGCACGCTGGGACGGCGGGTACGGGTGATCACCGACCTCGCCCCCGATCTGTGGCCGGCTCTGATCGATCCAAGCCAGGTGGAGGCGGCGATCCTCAATCTGTGCCTGAATGCGCGCGACGCGATGCCCGATGGCGGGCAGCTGACGATCACGACCGCCAATGAGATGCTCGAAGCGGGTCCCAGCGCCGACGATCCCGCGCCAGGGCCGTACGTGCGGGTGATGATCACCGATACCGGCCATGGTATGGCCCCCGAAGTTCGGCGCCAGGCGTTCGATCCGTTCTTTACCACCAAGGGGCCGGGCGGATCCGGCCTGGGCCTGAGCCAGGTCTATGGCATGGCGCGCCAGTCCGGCGGCACGGTACGACTGGAAAGTACCGAGGGTATGGGCACATCCGTCGCGCTGCTGCTGCCGCGGGCGGCCAGCGATGAGGAAACCAACGCGCCCGTCCGCCAGCCCGCCAATCGGCGGCTGGAGATGGGCACATTGTTCGTCATGGTGGTCGACGACGACGCCGCGGTGCGGCTTGTGGCGGTGGAAATGCTGCGTGATCTCGGCTGCACCGTCGTGCAGGCCCCTGGCGGGGCGGAGGCACTGGACATGCTGCCTGGTCTGCCGCGGGAACCTGATTTCTTCCTGGTCGATTATGCCATGCCGGGTATGAACGGACTGCGTCTTGCCACCTCCCTGCGGGAGCATGGGGTCACCGCGGCCATCGCCCTGGTAACGGGTTATGCGGAGTTGGCGGATTCCGACATGGAATCAAGCCCGCTGGACGGGCTGTTACGCAAGCCGTTCACGATCCGGGAACTGCGGGCGCTGCTGGTCTCCCTGCATAAACTACCTGGCCCGACCAGTGTCCCGGTTCCCGCGAAATGATTCAGATCAAGGCGCCCATGCACTGATTCCGCCACTGATGGGGCATGCCGGACACGGAGGACCCCATCAATGGCTCTGAAAGACATTCTGGTTCATCTCGACGCCACCCCGCGCAGTGCTGTGCGGTTAGCGGCCGCTGCCGGTCTGGCACGCCAGCACGGCGCGCATCTGACCGGGCTCTGCGTGATCGATCTGCCGAATACCGAGTATTTTTACGGCGCCGGCATGACCCTGGTGGGCCCGGGGCCGGAGCAGGTTATGGAGCGGATGCGCGCCGACGCGGCGGCGCGGTGCGAGGTGGTGGAAGCCGCGTTTCAGGACATGCTGCGCCAGCAGGAGCTGGAGGGTGAGTGGCGCATGGTGGAGGGCGCGACACCCGCGACCTTGTCACTGCACGCGCGCTACGCCGATTTGCTGGTGGTCGGGCAACCCGATCCGTACTCGAAGACGATCGATGCCGGGCGCCATGCCACGGTCGTCACGCCACTGATGTCGAGTGGCCGGCCGGTGTTGGCGGTCCCTTTCGCAGGGACCTTCGAGACATTGGGGCAGCACGTGCTGGTCGCCTGGAACGCGAGCCGGGAGGCAGCGCGCGCGGTCAACGATGCGATGCCGTTGCTGCAAGGCGCGCGGAAAGTGACCATCCTGGCGATCAATGCGCAGCGCGGGGGCGGTGCCCATGGCGATGTCCCGGCAGCCGACATTGCGTTGCATTTGGCCCGCCATGGTGTGACGGCGGAAGCGGCCCATACCGTGGCCAATGATATCTCCGATGGCGAGGCGCTGTTGTCTTATGCCGCTGACCTTGGCGTGGATTTGCTGGTGGCGGGGGCCTATGGGCACTCGCGCGCGCGGGAACTGGTGTTTGGCGGTGTAACCCGGACGCTCATCTCCGAAATGACTGTGCCGGTGCTGTTCTCGCATTGAACCCGCGCCACAGGGGCATGGGCGATGCGGGGCCATCCTGACTTGCCCTTCCGGCGAGCCGGTGCGAAAAGGCGGGCTTAATTCGTGGGCCGGTCAAGCCAGCCCCAACCAACCCGGCGCGCAGAGGTGTAAGCATGTCAGATCTCGAAATCGTTTGGACAAAGGTCGATGAAGCGCCGGCGCTCGCGACGTATTCTCTGCTGCCGATCGTGGAGGCCTTCGTTGGCGCGGCCGGGGTGAAGATGAAGCTGAAGGATATTTCGTTGACCGGCCGCATCCTGGCCAATTTTCCGGAAAACCTGACGCCTGCGCAACGGATCAACGACGAACTCGCCGAACTCGGTCAGCTCGCGATGAAGCCCGAGGCCAATATCATCAAGCTGCCCAACATTTCCGCCTCCGTCCCGCAGCTCAAGGCCGCGATCAAGGAGCTGAAAAGCAAGGGCTACAATGTGCCGGATTATCCGGATAGCGACGCGACGCCGGCCGACAAGGAAATCCGCATCCGCTATGGCCGCGTGCTCGGCAGCGCCGTTAACCCGGTGCTGCGGGAAGGCAATTCTGATCGGCGCGCCGCCGGCGCCGTGAAGCAATACGCCCGCAACAACCCGCACAAGATGGGCGTCTGGAGCCCGGACTCCAAATCGCATGTGGCATTCATGCCGGATGGGGACTTCTACGGTTCGGAAGTCGCGGCCACTGTCGCGGCCGCCACCAATGCCCGCATCGAGCTGGTTGGCACGGACGGCACGGTCACCGTGCTGAAGGCAAAAACGGCGTTGAAAGCCGGTGAAATCATCGATGCCTCGACCATGAGCCGCAAGAAGCTGCGCGCTTTCTATGCGGAGCAGATCGCGGACGCCAAGGCCAAGGGCATCCTGTTCTCGCTGCACCTCAAGGCGACCATGATGAAGATCTCCGATCCCATCCTGTTCGGCCATTGCGTGTCTGTCTTCTTCTCCGACGTGTTCGAAAAATACGCCAAGACCTTCGCGCTGATTGGTGTCGACCCCGACAACGGCGTGGGCGATCTGCTGGCGCGGATCGAATGGCTGCCGGATGCCGAAAAGGCGGCCATCAAGGCCGATATCGCCGCTACCTACGCGGCCCGGCCGGAACTCGCGATGGTCAATTCCGACAAGGGGATCACAAACCTGCACGTGTCCAGCGATACCATCGTTGACGCGTCGATGCCGGCGATGATCCGTGAATCCGGCAAGATGTGGGGCCCCGACGGCAAGCTGCACGATGCCAAGGCGGTGATCCCCGACCGTAGCTACGCCCGCCTGTTCCAGGTGGTCATCGAGGACTGCCAGAAGCACGGCGCTTACGACCCCAAGACGATGGGTTCGGTTCCGAACGTCGGCCTGATGGCGCAGCAGGCCGAGGAATACGGCTCACACGACAAAACCTTCGAAGTGGCCACGGACGGCACCGTCCGCGTCGTCGCCGATGACGGCACGGTGCTGCTGTCCCGTCCGGTCGAGACCGGGGACATCTTCCGCATGTGTCAGGTCAAAGACGCGCCGATCCGGAACTGGGTTGAGCTGGGGGTGCGCCGCGCCCGCCTGACCAACACCCCGGCGGTGTTCTGGCTCGATCCCAACCGCGCCCATGACGCGCAGCTGATCATCAAGGTCAATAAATACCTGGGCGAAATCGACACCTCTGGCCTCGATATCCGCATCATGGCGCCGGTCGAGGCGACCCAGTTCTCCTGCGATCGCATCCGCCAGGGGCTGGATACCATCTCCGTCACCGGCAACGTGTTGCGCGATTACCTGACCGATCTGTTCCCGATCATGGAACTCGGGACTTCGGCCAAGATGCTGTCGATCGTGCCGCTGATGGCGGGCGGCGGGTTGTTCGAGACAGGTGCCGGCGGTTCAGCGCCCAAGCATGTCGAGCAGTTCGAGCAAGAGGACTATCTGCGCTGGGATTCGCTGGGCGAATTCCTGGCTTTGTGCGCCTCCCTCGAACATCTGGCCCAGACCGCCAAGAGCGAAGACGTGCAGATCCTGGCTGAGACGCTCGATGAGGCCAATGCCAAGATACTCGAATACAACCGCTCTCCGGCCCGCCGGGTTGGCGAGATCGACAACCGTGGCAGCCATTTCTACCTGGCCCTTTATTGGGCGCAGGCGCTGGCGGCGCGGGACAATAGTTCGGGGCTGGCAGCACGCTTTAAGCCACTGGCAGAGGCGCTGGCCGCGAATGAGGCGAAGATCAACGGCGAATTGCTCGCCGCCCAAGGACAGAAAGTGGATACGGGTGGGTATTACCTGCCCGATTTCGCCAAGACGTCCGCCGCGATGCGCCCGAGCAAGACGTTGAACGACGCGCTCGCCGCGCTCTGAGGCCGGATGGAATTCGGAGAACCCGCCCTGGGCGACCAGGGCGGGTTTTTATTTGGGGAATCCGCACACCAGGAGAGTCGCGTCCGACGGTCAGGCCCCGTGAGGCATGGCAGGCCG
>CAIUPC010000171.1 GCA_903900905.1 uncultured Acetobacteraceae bacterium | reverse complement strand
GCGCTGTATGCCGCCTGGCTGTTGCTGATCCCGGGTTCCGCCCCGGTGCTTGACGACGAGCATGAGGAGCTCACCGGCCTCTGAGCCTCAGGGGACTGATTTTCGTCGCCCTGCGCGCGCTGGGGGTGCCGATCGCGTTTGTGATGGGGATTGCAGGGTCCGCCGGGTTGTACTGGATGGACCTGCGGTTGATGCTGATCCCGCAGCGGATGTTCAACGGGGTGGACAGCTTCAGTCTGCTGGCGGCACCGTTCTATATTCTGGCGGGTGAATTGATGTCGCGGTCCGGCATCACCCGCCGGCTGGTGCGGCTGTCGACCTTGCTGACCGGGCATTTCCGCGGCGGCACCGCGTTTGGCAGCGTGCTCAGCGCGGTGCTGTTTTCCGGCATTTCCGGCACGGCGGTGGGCGATACCGCGGCGCTCGGGCAGATCTACATCCGGGAAATGCCCAAAGAGGGCTACAAGACCGAGTACGCTGCCGCTTTGGTCGTGGCGGGTTCGATGATCGGGCCGATCGTTCCGCCATCGGTAACGCTGGTGATCCTCAGCGCGGTGTCGCAGATCTCGATCATCGACCTGTTCATCGCCGGGATCATTCCGGGCCTGCTGCTGGCGACCGGCGTGGCTTTGGTCATTCTGCTGCATGTGTTCACGCGCGGGCTGCCGCGGTCGAAATTTTCCCTCGACGGCGAGCCAGTTTGGAAAGTGATCGCCGAAGGGCTGCTGGTCATCATGCTGCCCGTCATCCTGGTGGGCGGGGCGCTGTCGGGTATCTTCACGACGACCGAGGCCGGGGGCGTCGCCGTGATCTACACCCTGTTCCTGGGCGGGGTGGTGTTCCGTAAGCTCGGGCCACAGGCGATCTGGCAGGCGCTGCTGACGACGGCTCGGATCAGCGCGTCGATTTACCTGGTGCTGGCGGCGTCGGAGATCCTGTCCTACGCCATGACTACGGCGGGCATTTCCGGCTGGGTGCGCGGGCTGGGGCCGATGTTCGCCGGCCACCCGACCCTGTTCCTGCTGGCGATGGTACTCTTCCTCATCGGCCTCGGGGCGGTGTTGGAACCAGGGCCGGCGATCGTGATTTTCGTGCCCCTGCTGCTGCCGGTGGCACGCGCGATGGGGATCGATCCGCTGCAATTCTCGATCGTTTTCGTGCTGACGCTGGCGTTGGGATTGTCGACGCCGCCGATTGGGCTGTGTTTGTTCATTGCCTGTAAGATCGGGCGAATAGGCATGGGCAAACTGTTCGGGGCGCTCTGGCCGTTCTTCGTGGCGGAGAAGCTGGTGGTGATCGCGCTGGTGATGGTGCCCTGGTTCTCGACCTATCTGGTGCATTGGATACGGGGGTAATTGCCCGTCCGACCGGAGGGCACGATGCGCTATTTCCCGTCATGCCGACGCATGTCGGCATCCACGCCTTTGCCGGATCCGACCCCAGAAAGGCGTGGATGCTGACCTACGTCAGCATGACGATGTGGAGGAAGGTCTACTCCGCCGCGTCCGTCGTCACGCTCTTGCGCGCCAGCATCGCGTCGATGGTGGCGTCGTCCAGCCCGGCCTCGGCCAGAATCTCCCGCGTGTGCTGCCCGAGCCGCGGCGCGAAGCGGCCGGTGGGCGGCGCGGTTTCGGACCAGGTGCTGGGCTCACGCATCGTGCGAATGCGCCCCTCGGAGGGGTGGTCCTCCCACTTGAAGAAGCCGGCATCGGCCAGATGCGGGTCTTCCATCAGCGACTCCAGGGTGTTCGGGCGCATGCAGGGGATGTCGTTCGCCTGGAGCAGCGCCAGCCATTCGTCGGTGGTGCGGTGCTGCAGCTCTTCCCCGATCATCTCGTAGAGCGAGTCGATATTCGCCGTCCGCGCCCCGATATTCGCGAACCGCGGATCGGCTTCCAGAATATGCAGCTTGCCCACGGCTTCGAAGAACCGGCGCCATTGGCCGTCGTTGTAGGGTAGCACGGCGATGAACCCGTCTTTCGTCGCGTAGGGGCGGCGGTTGGGCGACAGCGTGCGCTTATAGCCCGGCGGGCTGGTGGGCGGGTCGAAGGTGGCGCCCTGCATATGCTCGGATAGCACGAACTGGGCCATGGTCTCGAACATCGGGACCTCGATCATCTGCCCGACTCCGGTGCGCGCCTTGGCCAGCAGCCCGGCCAGTAGCGCATTGGCGGCGGCGCCCCCGACAATGCGGTCAATCGCCGCCATCGGGATGAAGCGCGGCGACCCGGTGGAGCGTTGCAGCAGCGTCGGAATCGCCGAGGCCGCCTGGATCAGGTCGTCGTACGCCGGCCGCCCCGCGTAACGCCCGGCGCTGCCGTAACCCACCATCGACAGATAGACGATGCCGGGGTTGAGCTTGCGGACGGATTCGTAATCCAGCCCGAGCCGTGCCAGCGCCGCCTGACGGATATTGGAGGCAAACGCATCAACGGTCGGCACCAGTCGCAGGATCGCATCCCGCGCCTCGGTCTGCTTGAGGTCGATGGCAATGCTGCGCTTGCCGCGGGCGTTGTGCTGGAACGTGCCGCTCATGCCCCAATGCCGCGGCACGCCGGTATAGCGGGAGGAGTCGCCACCCGGCGCTTCGACCTTGATCACATCGGCGCCGAAATCGGCCACGATGCGGGTGCACCACGGGCCCATCTGGACGGTGGTGAGGTCCAAAACGCGGATACCGGCGAGGGGGCCGGTGGTGGTGGCTGGGGGCATGGGGCGTCCTCCGGTTTGTGGCGTCCGGTCTCTCGGCCCTCCCGCCCGCCGTCATTCCTCCTCCCGCGTCATCCCCG
>CAIUPC010000170.1 GCA_903900905.1 uncultured Acetobacteraceae bacterium | reverse complement strand
GACCTGCGTCGGCATGACGACATTGTCAGCGCGGGAAGATGCCCGATCCCGTTCAAACATTTTCCCGGATTCCTGCGGAGTCGGGGTATATTACTTCAACTCAAACCCCAAATTCAGCAGCGCTGCCCGCATCCGGTCGCGCCCGTGCATGGCCGGCACGTCCTTCAGGCGCGCGGTTGCCTGTGTCGTCCAATCCTGTTCCTTCATGCCCTGCTCACGCATGAAGTCCCGCGCCACGCCGTTATAGCGCTCAATCGCGTCGCGTTTCAGGCCGGCGTCGTATTGCTCGTGATGCAGCACGATCTCTTGCGGCAGACGCGGCTTGATGCCGGTTTCCTTGGCCGGATCGGGCACGCCGATGGCCATGCCGAACACCGCGAACACGTTCGACGGCAGGTTCAGCTCTTTCGCGATCTCTTCCGGATGGTTGCGTACCGCGCCGACATAAACCGCGCCGAGGCCGATCGATTCTGCCGCGATCATCGCCGTCTGCGCCGCCAGGGCAGCATCGACCACCCCCAGAATGAACGCCTCGGTATACTTCGTCGCATCCGCCGTCGTCTGCCGATCAGCCGCGATCTGTTCGATGCGGTTGAGGTCGGCGAGCCACATGAGCATCAGCGGCGCATCGCGGATGAATTGCTGCTTGCCCGCCAGTTCGGCGATCCGGGATTTGCGATCTGCCTCCTGCAGCGCCACCACGCTCCAGACCTGAAGGTTGGAGGAGGTCGAGGCCGACTGCGCCGCGGCAACCAGCAGTTCCAGCGTGCCCGCCGGCAGCGCCGCCGGTAGGAAGCCACGCACCGAGCGGTGGTTCAGAATGGTTGCCAGGGTTTCATTCCACTGCGCGGGCGTGCCGAGCCCATCATCGCGGTTGCGCTGGCGCAAAAGCGCCGCCGCGGCTTCAGGTTCGAGGGGAAGCGTGGTCGACATCGGTATCTCCGGTTGGCAAACGATGCCCAATTATCGCCTCCGGAGCGGCTTCTGGCAAATCTTGCACGAAATTACGGCAACCGACCCAAATAACGACAGAGAATGTGATCTGGTTCACAGATTTATCCGAAGACAAGCTCTATCGACAGGTATCCAGTCGGTGGTGCCCCAACAGACACATCTCCTGGCGGGTCGAACAGACCCAGGTCAACCCGGACCAACACTTACGGTCCAGCCACACCCATGGCTGGACCGTATTTTTGGTGACCAGGCCGCGTTACCCCACTTCCTCATTCCAGGTCCGCCCATCCCGCTCGATCAGCGCGATCGCCGCGGTTGGCCCCCAGCTGCCCGCGGCGTAGAACCGCGGCGCCTCGATCGCGTTGCCCCAGGCCTCCAGGATCGGGGTGACCCAGGTCCAGGCCGCTTCCACCTCATCGCGGCGCATAAACAACGTCGCATCGCCGCGCACGGTGTCCATCAGTAGCCGCTCGTACGCATCCGGGAACCGCATGCCAAAGGCGGTGTCGAAACGGATGTCCAGACCCGTGGGCGACAGGCGCAGCCCGCCCGGGCCGGGATCCTTGGTCATGACTTCCAGCCGCATGCCTTCTTCCGGCTGCAGCCGGATCACCAACCGGTTCGGCCGTTTCTCCCCCGCTTCCGGCGGGAACAACGAAAACGGCTGATCGCGGAACTGCACCACGATCTCCGACACCTTGCGCGGCAGGCGCTTACCGGTGCGCAGGTAGAACGGCACATTCGCCCAGCGCCAGCCACGCACCTCCGCCTTCAAAGCGACGAACGTTTCCGTGCTGCTGGACTCCCCGGTCCCAAGGTCGGTCAGGTACGAGCCCACGGGATGGCCGTTCACCGCCCCCGCGCCATATTGCCCGCGCACCGTCACCGAGCCGATTTCATGCGGTCGGATCGGCTTTAATGCCCGTAACACCTTCAGTTTTTCATCCCGCACCCGATCGGCGTTCAGCGACACCGGCGGCTCCATCGCGATCAGGCACAGCAGCTGCACCAGATGGTTCTGCACCATGTCACGCAAGGCGCCGGAGGTGTCGTAGTAACCGCTGCGGCCCTCGACCCCGACCGTTTCGGCCACCGTGATCTGCACGTGGTCGATGACGTCGGCCGACCAGATGCGCTCGAAGATTGTATTGGCGAAGCGCAGGGCCAGGAGGTTCTGCACCGTTTCCTTGCCGAGGTAGTGATCGATGCGGAAAGTCTGTGCTTCGGTGAACACTTCCCCGACGCGATCATTGATCTCCCGCGCCGAAGCGAGGTCCTTGCCGATGGGCTTCTCCAGCACCACCCGCGATTGCGCCGTCACCAGCCCGGCCGCGGCCAGCGATCGGCAGATCGAGCCATACAGCGACGGCGAGGTCGCGAGGTAAAACACTCGCACCCGCGCGGGATCGAGCAGCGCCGTCAGAGCCCCCCAATCCGTACCCGACTGCGCCGCGTCGATCGCGGCGTAATGCACGGTCGTGAGGAAGCGGCTGACCACATCCGGATCGAGATCGCCGGGCGCGACATGCTCCTCCAGCGCCTGGCCGGCGCGGATACGGTAATCCTCCGATGACAAGGCCGTGCGGGCGGCGCCGATAATGCGTGCCCCGGGCGGCATCTGGCCATCGCGGAACCGGTAATAGAGCGCCGGCAATAGCTTGCGCAGCGTCAGATCGCCCGTGGCGCCGAACACAACGCAATCGAAAATGGGGACGGGAATGATTTTGGCCATAAGGTCCACCGCGAAGGCACCGCTCAGAGGCAAGCGGCGGCGGATCGAAGGGTGACACAAGAGCCCGGCCGCCGTCATGGCCGGACTTGTGACAAGCCGCTATAATGGCGGGCCGTCCAACCGAGGGAACCGCATGTCCAAGCCACCGCCCCAAGCCGGCGCAGCGTCCCCGGCGCAAAATATTGCCCGGGTGTTGCTGGCGCTGCTTCTCACCGGCCTCGGGGCCTGGACCCTGCGGGAGTTCATCCCGGCTTTGGTCTGGGCCTGCATCCTGGCCATCGCGGTCTGGCCGTTATTCGAGCGCGCCCGCCGGCGGCTGCGACCCGGCAAGCACAACCTGCTGTTGCCCTCGCTGTTCACCCTGGTTATCGGCGGCGCCTTCATCATCCCGCTGGTAATGGCGGCGCTGCAGGCGGTCCGGGAGTCCCATGTCATCTTCGACTGGGTCGAAACCGCGCGGCATGCCGGCATCCAGCCGCCCGACTGGCTCGCACATCTGCCCATGGGCGCGGATCAGGCCACTGCCTGGTGGAATGAGAACCTGGCCGATCCGGAAGCGGCGGCGGAGCTTCTGCGGCGTGTCGACCGCACGGAACTCGTCGGCGCCAG
>CAIUPC010000169.1 GCA_903900905.1 uncultured Acetobacteraceae bacterium | reverse complement strand
TCGATCAGATGCACGCTCAAAGCCGCACGGAAAGCGGGCATCGCGCGGCTGATGGCGCGCAGCGCGTCCGCCATCAGCGTGCCGCGGCCGGGCCCGGCCTCGACCAGCATGACGGGAGAAGGCGAACCCAGCATCTGCCAGGTGACAGCGGCCCAGAGCCCCAGCACCTCCCCAAAGACCTGGGTGATCTCGGGGGCGGTGGTGAAATCGGCGAAGGGGTCGTGGGTCGCGTAATAGGCGGCGTTGGCGCGCGCCATGAAGGCGTCCAGACGCTCGATGCTCATGCCCGGGCGGGGCGCCGGATCAGCCAGATGCCGGCGAGGACCATCGGAATCGACAGCATCTGGCCCATGGTGGCGCCAAAGGCGAGGAAGCCGAGGAAGGCATCCGGCTCCCGAAAGAACTCCCCGACAATGCGCGCCAGGCCATAGCCCAGCAGGAAAATGCCGCTCAGCATGCCGGCGCGGGCGCGAATGGCATCGCGGCGGGAACAGGCGAACAGCACCAGGAACAGCACCACGCCTTCCAGCACCGCCTGATAGAGCTGGCTGGGATGGCGCGGCAGCGGGCCGGCATAGGGGAAGACCATCGCCCAGGGCACATTCGGAGCCTCCCGCCCCCAAAGCTCCCCATTGATGAAATTGGCCAGTCGCCCCAGGCACAGCCCAATCGGCGCCACCACCGCCATCCGATCGGCGAATCCCAGCAGCGGGATGGCATTGCGGCGGCAGAACCACACCGTGGCGATGGTCACGCCGAGCATGCCGCCATGGAAGCTCATGCCCCCGCTCCAGACCTGCAAAATCCGCAGCGGGTCGGCCAGAAACGCCAAGGGCTGGTAGAACAGAACGTAGCCCAGCCGGCCGCCGAGCACGACACCGAGCGTGGCCCAGGTGAGGAAGTCGTCGACCTGCAAATGGGACGCCACAGCCGGGGTCCGCAGCACCAGCCCGCGCATCATCCGCCACCCCAGCACCAGCCCGGCGATATAGGCCATCGCATACCAGCGGATCCCGAATGGGCCGAGTTGGATGATCACCGGGTCGATATTGGGGAAGGTCAGAACACCCATCATAGGTAGCGGTCCTCCGCCGCGAGGTGATCCTGGATGTAGCGCCTTATGCCTTCCTCGAGCGGGGTGAACTGCCCCGCGTAGCCGGCGGCGCGCAGCCGATCCATCGGCGCCTGGGTGAAGGATTGGTATTGGCCGCGCAGGCTGGCGGGCATGTCGATGAACTCAACCCGCCTCGGTTGCCCGGCCGCGTCGCAGATCGCGTGCGCGAGATCGAGGTAGGTGCGCGCATGACCTGTGCCGAGATTGAACAATCCGCTCACGCCCGGTGTGTCGAGCAGCCAGAGCAGCACGTCGACCACGTCACCGACCCAGATAAAGTCCCGCGCCTGGGCCCCATCGGCCAGGCCTGGCTGGTCGGATCGGAACAACCGGGCCGGTGCGCCAGAGGCGACCTCATCATGCTTGACCTTCACGACTGAGATCATCTTGCCTTTGTGATACTCGTTCGGCCCGTAGACGTTGAAGAACTTGAGCCCGGCCCATTGCGGCGGCCGCTCCCGCGCCTGCGACAGAGTGCGCGTGACCAGCAGATCGAAGGCATGCTTGGTCCAGCCATACAGGTTGAGCGGGCGCAGCCGCTCCAGCGCCGTCAGGGAAGGATCGTCGTCGAAGCCCATGGCGCCGTCCCCGTAGGTCGCGGCCGAGGACGCATATACGAACCGCACCCCCCGTTCGGCGCACCACTCCCACAGCATCCGGCTGAGCTCGACATTGATCGCCCAGGTCTCATCGGCATCGGTGGCGGTGGTCGAACTGATGGCGCCGAGATGGAAGACCATCTCCAGCGGCGGATGCGTGGCGAGAAACGCCTTCAGATCCGCGGGCGCGACCACGCGGGACGGCGGGTGCTTGGCGAGATT
>CAIUPC010000168.1 GCA_903900905.1 uncultured Acetobacteraceae bacterium | reverse complement strand
TCCCCTCAGGAGCGGATCGGCCCCGCGGACGGGACCGATCCTTTGCTCCTAATGACTCCTGAAAATGATCTTGACCTTGAAAAGGCCGATCACCACAATCGCCACCAGGATCAGTCGATGTTTAGCCATCGCTTGACTCCTGAGGTTGAAAGCCGGCCGGGCCAATCCCGGCCGGCTTTTTCCTTATGACGGGATAAAGTTAACAAACCCTGAAGATTTCCCGGAAATATGCGGGGTTTCGCTGACACCAGCCGGATGGAGCCGGGCGCATGACAGCGCCTCCCCCGTGGCCAGGCAGCGCGGCGCCGAGGTCCCGTCCCATAGCATGCCTCACCCCGGGTCCGTCCGTGAAGCAGGGCGGGGAGGCGCCCTATATCCAACGGCGCCATACCGGGCGGGTAGCGCCTGTAGGTAGATTCCCCACTGTGTCGTGCGTGCCACAGTGTTTCGCAAATGCCATGCGGCGGTCATTCAACCGGTTGCGGGTTTGGAAAAGCCGGTTCAATACTCCCCCCCAGGTTCGGCGGCCCCGTCTCGACGTGATCGGGGCGGGGCCTGAATTCCCCGCCGGGGTTCCCCGGCGTCTTGAGGAGGATCACATGCGTAAACTTCTTCTGGCCACTGCGGCCATTGTCGGCGCTTCCGCCGGCGCCTATGCCGCCGAGTCCGGCTTCAGCGTTGCCCCGAGCCAGGGTATGGCTGCGGCTCCGTGGGCCTCGGGCCCGGCTGCGAACAACAACAACAACGCCGTCGGCACCGCCGTGAAGGGCAACAACGCCGTCCCGACCCCGGGCACCGTTGTCATCCGCCTGAACGGCCGTGTTGAGACCGATGTCGGCTTGGTTTTCTCGACCTCCGATAAGAGCGGCGCCTTCAAGACCAGCCCGGTCGGCGTTGGCAGCTACATGCGCCTCTACCCGGGCGTTGACGGCCTCGCCGCCAACGGCCTGCGCTATGGTGCGGCCATCGAACTCCGCCAGAACTTCATGGGCGGTCTCCCCGTCGGTGGCACGACGGCTGCCAGCCCGAGCGGCAATTCCTCGGCGCAGACCGTGTTCGTCCGTCGCGCCTTCACCTACATGGGTTCCGATCAGGTCGGCATCCTGCGTATCGGCACCGGCGACGGCGTCATCGGCCTGTTCGATGGCGGCGTGTTCACGACCCAGACCTGGGATTCGGGCATCGGCAACTTCAACGGCGGCGCCAACCAGTCGCTGTCGCCGAACTCCTCCGTCGGCGTTCCCTTCGTCTGGCTGTCGCAGGCTGGCGCGGAATACGACAACGCCAAGATCGTCTACCTGACCCCGCAATTCTTCGGGTTCGATTTCGGCGTGCAGTATGCCCCGAACATGGGCAACCGCTTCTCTGATTCCTCTGGCGGCTCGCCTTACCAGGCCGGCGTTTGCACCTCGGCTGGTGCGAACTGCATCGGGACCACGGCTGGCACCGACGCCACCCGTTGGTATAATCAGGTTGCCGTTGGCGCTCGCTACCAGGGCAGCTTCTCTGGCGTCGACGTGAAGGGTATGGTCGTCTACGAAACGGCCAGCAAGGAAAGCATCGCTGGTGGCGGTGTTGTCGCTACCGGCCCCGCGACCCAGGGCACTGCCACTGCGGCGTTCAAGTATGACAACCTGAGCTTCGTGACCGCGGCTGCCGCCGTGTCGTTCTCGGGCTTCACGGTTGCCGCTGACTACATCGGCGGTGCGGTGAACGGTCAGCTGGCGATGCGTCCGAACGGTGGCGCGCCGACCAACGCGGTCGTCGCCGGCATCACCTATGCCAACGGCCCGTTCATCCTCGGTGCCGAAGTTGGTATCGTGGACACCCAGGGCGCGGCGAACCTGACCAAGATCTCGCAGCGTCATGAAACCGAAATCGCCTTCGGCGGCACCTACAAGGTTGCTCCGGGCCTGGCGCTCGTCGGTGAGTTCATGCACACCGAACGTCACCAGGGCGGCTTCGACTTCGTTGCCAACACCGGCGTTGCCGGCACGGCCACGAAGGACGTGAAGAGCAACTCGGTTGTGTTCGCGACCATCGTTACCTGGTAATTTTTTACCAGCCACTGGACGACGGGACGGCGGGGGCAACCCCGCCGTCTTTTTTTGCGCCCTTGGCGATGCGACCGGCGAGGGCTAAAGCTCTCCCTCCCGGCCCGCGATTCCTCGTTAGGTGAACCATGGCGCATTCCATTCTGTCCTCCGCCCGCCCTTTGGCCGCGCTGTTCGGCGCTGCTTTAACCCTGGCGGCCTGTTCCTACGCCAAGCCCAACCCGACCCCTGGCAACTATGGTGGTCTGGGTTCCGGCACCGACGGCGACGCGGCGACCATCGGCCGCCTCGGCGGGGAGGATAGCGGCGTTATTCTGGGCGTCAGCAAGGATCGCGTTAGCCGCGGGCCGATTGGCGGCAATAGCGGCGGTGGCACCGGCATCGGGGTGAACGCCTATCTGTGGCGCGGTGCGCTCGATACGCTCGGCTTCATGCCGCTGAACTCGGCCGATCCGTTCGGCGGGGTGATCATCACCGATTGGTACACGCCCCCGGCTGCGAGCGGGGAGCGGTTCAAGGCCACGGCCTATATCCTGTCCAAGGACCTGCGCAGCGACGGCGTGAAGGTGGCGATCTTCCGCCAGGTGCTGCAAGGCGGGCACTGGGTCGATGCCCCGGTCGCGGAGGCCACGACCGGTGAGATTGAGAACAAGGTGCTGGCCAAGGCCCGCAAACTGCGCGAAGCGGCGCTGGGCAACAGCAACGGGTAGGCTTTGCCGGGGCGGAGCTGCGCATATCGAGTAACAGGTGCGGTCGGCGCCCACCGACCGTCATCCCCGGGCTTGTCCCGGGGACCAATCGCGGCACCAACGGAAACCTTGGTCCCCGGGACAAGCCCGGGGATGACGGTTTTTAGTGTCGGAGCCCGTCCGGG
>CAIUPC010000167.1 GCA_903900905.1 uncultured Acetobacteraceae bacterium | reverse complement strand
CGCGGCACTGCCGTTGATTTTATTAGTAAAATACTGATGCCCGTGCGGCTGGAGATCCTCGGGACAAGCCCGAGGATGACGGTTTTGGCGGAAATCTGCCATATGCGATACCCCTGTGAGAACACCCGGTGCCGGTGGCAGACAGGATCGATTTGGGCTATAGATCTATCGATCTGAGGCGCCGCTTGGTCGATGGTGTTATAACCTGACCTTAATGGCCCATAGGAGCGACCAGTGACCGATTTCGCGCAGTACCAGGGTTTTGAACTGACCTTCGCCAAACTGCTGGCCGACTTGTCCAAGACATGGACGCAGCGCGATATCCTGTACATCAGGGATATCGTCTCCCATGCCGAGTACGGCGACGCGCTTGAGAACCTCATTGCCATCGGCCAGCAGAACGGAAAAGCCTTCAGCGCCGACCACCTGCGGCAGATTGGCGAACTGAGCAGAGCGATGGGCATCGACACCCCGGCCCCTCCGAAGCGCGCGGAAGGCATCACCCGGCGCTTTTCCACAGCCTCGATCGCTCGATCGGCGCCGCGCTGAACACGGATTCGGGGACCCTGGTGGGATCGGATGAGCGCGCGTGGCGATGCTCCTATCCGCCCCTGGGTTCGTGCCTTTGCCATTCCCTCCGGGGAAAGGAACAGTCACCCCTCTCCTGGCCTTACGGCTGCAACGCCTTGCGCATGAACAACTTGCTGTGCCCAGGGGGGAAGTCGTTCAGGGTCCCGAAGACGGTGTAGCCGCGGGCGCGGTAGAAATCCGGGGCCTGGTAGCTATGGGTCTCCAGCGTGGCGTTGCGGGCGCCACGCTCCCAGCCGTACGCCTCGGCGGCGTCCATCAGGCCGGTGCCGTAGCCGCGATGGCGCAGGGTCTCGGACACCCACAGCCAGCGGATATGCAGCCAGCCGCCCCAGATATGACCGGTGCAGCCGCCCAGCCATTCGCCGCGCTCACTGCGCAGGAAGAACCCGACCGGAAACCATTCCGTCAGGCCGGTGCGGGCGAAACTCAGGTTGACGACATTGTCTTCCAGATACCGTTGCAGGTCCGCGTCGGGCAGCGGTTCGAATACGATCCTGATCAGGTCATCCATGCGGCGCGGCTTTCGGGCGGTCGTGGAACCAGGTGGCGAGGCCGCTCAGCACCACCACGACGGCGCCGGCGATGGTCCCGGTGTCGGGGATGTCCCCGAACACCACAACCCCCAGAATGGCCGCCCAGACCAGCAATGTATAGCTGTATGGCTGCACGGCCCCCGCCTCCGCGTAGTCCAGCGCCTTGATCAGAGCGTAATGCGAGAGGGAGCCCAGCAGCCCGACCGCGGCCAGCAGCGCCCAGGAGGATGCGTCCGGCCAGACCCACCACCAGGGCGCCAGCAGGCTGGTCACCGCCAGGCCCGACAGCGCGGACCAGAGCAAGGTCGTCTCCGCCCGGTCGGTGCGCCCGGTCAGCCGGGTCAGCACCTGATACAGCGCCCAGAGCACCGCGCCGAACAGCGGGATCAGCAGCGCCCCGTTCAGCGTCTGGAAGCCCGGGCGGATAATGATCAGCACGCCCCCAAACCCCGCCAGCACCGCCAGCCAGCGGCGCAAACCGGCCTTCTCCCCCAGCATCAGCGCCGAGAGCGCGACCACGATCAAGGGCGAGGCCGCCGCCACCGCATGCGTGTCAGCCAGCGGCAGATAGGCGAAGGCCAGCACGAAGACCCCGTTCTCAACCAAAGCCAGCAACCCTCGCCCGGCCTGCAACCATGGCCGCGCGCTGGCCAGCGCCGAACGCACGCCGGCGCGGCGGGCGACCAGCAGCGCGAAGCCGGTGAAAATGACGTAACGCACCCACAGGGTCTGCGTGATGGGGTAGTCCCGCACCAGCCACTTGCTCATGGCATCCATGCTGGCGAACCCCGCCATCGCGAGCGTGGTCAGTATCGCGGCCAGCCGCGTGGAAACAATCGCGGCGAACCCCAGCCTGGTCTGTGTCATGCCGCCCCCGTTTCCCGGCGCAGGTTACCCCGCCTCCCCCATCAACACCATTCGGGCTTGTGAAACGGCGGCAGTGCATGCGCTAATCGCTGCACCGCAGCATTCCGAGGAACCCGCCCATCGGCCCGCCGCACAAACCGGACATCGCCACCCAACGGCACAGCCCCCAATGGCATAGCCCAAGGCAGACCGTCGCGCAGGTCTCCGGGCGGCTGCTGAACTCGCCTTTGCGCCATCTGGTGCTGGGCCTGGTCTACATGACCGTGGTGATGGCCACCGCCACCGCCGCCTATCACTGGGCCGGCTGGTCGTTCGGCGATGCGGTCTACATGGTCATCATGACCGTCTACACCGTCGGCTATGGGGAGGTGCATCCGGTCGATACCGCCCTGCTACGCGGCATCACTATCACCACCATCGTGCTCGGCTGCACCGGGATGATCTACCTCACCGGCGGCCTGGTGCAGTTCATCACCCTCAATCAGCTCAACCAGCTCTTCGGAACCAAACGCATGCACCAGCAGATCGATCGGTTGCGCGACCATGTGATCGTCTGCGGCTTCGGCCGTATCGGCATGATGCTGGCGCAAGGCCTGCAAGCCGGCGGCGCCGCGTTCGTGATCCTGGAGCAATCGCCGGACGCGGTCGCGATGGCGCATGAGCTTGGCTATCTCTGCCTGCAGGCTGATGCGACCGATGAAACCGCGCTTCGCGTCGCCGGGGTGCAATACGCGCGGGTGCTGGCGACGGTTCTGTCCAACGACGCCGCCAACGTCTTCATCACCCTCAGTGCCCGCGGCCTGGCGCCGGATCTGGAGATCATTTCCCGCGGCGAACTGCCCAGCACGGAAAGCAAGCTGCTGCGAGCCGGCGCCAACAAGGTCGTGCTGCCAACCCATATTGGGGCCGAACGCATCGCCGAGATGATCCTCTATCAGGAAACCGCCCGTTTCATCCGCGGCTCCGACCGGATGCGGGATTTTGAGAAGGTGCTGCTATCGCTGGGCCTCGACCTGCAGGTCGTCACCGCCGCCCCGAAAAGCGCCGCCATCGGCAAGAGTATCGAGGTCATCGAGCAACAGGCGCATGGCGCCTTCTTCATCGTCCAGATCGATCGCCAGGACGGGCAGACGCTGACACGGCCAGGCCCGGCGACCATCATCGAGGATGGCGACGGGCTGGTGCTTGTCAGCCGCGGCAATCAGGCCCGCGCGATTGCCGCCTTGTTCGAAACCGGGAACAAGGCGGCGTTTCGCGTTTCAGCCAGATAATGTCTTATACCAGACGCCGTTGATGCTGACCCTCCGACGACGGTCCAAACTCGTCATGCCGACGCAGGTCGGCATCCACGCCGTTGCAGTGTTTAACATGAGAAAGGCGTGGATGCTGACCTCTGTCAGCATGACGATTCGATCGGCGCCGATGGGTCAATGTTTCCGCCGGTTGGCATTACGCCGTCGCCGCATCCAACGCCTGACCCAGATCAGCCAGGATGTCGTCGATATGCTCGATCCCCACGGACAGGCGGACATAGCCCGGCGTCACACCGGTCGCGGCCTGCTCGGCTTCCGTCAGCTGTGAGTGCGTCGTGCTGCCGGGATGGATCGCCAGGCTGCGGGCGTCACCGATATTGGCGACATGGTAGAACATCTTGAGCGAATCAATGAACTTACGCCCGGCGTCGAGGCCGCCGGCAAGCTCGAACCCGCACAGACCGCCCATGCCCTTGGGCAGATACTTCGCCGTGCGTTCCGCCGCGGCACCGGTGTGCTGCGACGGATGAATGACCCGCGCCACATCCTTACGGCCGGCCAGATACTTCGCCACCGCCAAAGCGTTCTCACTATGCGCGCGCATCCGCAACGGCAGCGTCTCAATGCCCTGCAGGAACAGGAACGAGTTGAACGGTGCGATCGCCGCGCCCAGATCGCGCAGCAAGGTCACGCGCATCTTGAGGATATAGGCAATGGGGCCGAGCGGCTTCACCGCCTGGGACCATACCGCGCCATGATAAGACGGGTCGGGCTGGTTCAGCAGCGGCTGGCGGGCGGGATGCGCCTCCCAATCGAAATTGCCGCCATCGATCACCACGCCGCCGATCGACGTGCCATGGCCACCGATATACTTGGTCGCGGAATACATCACCACCGCCGCGCCATGGTCGAACGGGCGCACCAGCAGCGGCGCCGCGGTATTGTCCATGATCAGCGGGATGCCGAGCGGCCGGCCGATGGCCGCCACTTCGGCGATCGGGAACGGGATCAGCTTCGGGTTCGGCAGGGTTTCCGCGTAATAGGCGCGGGTGCGGTCGTCGGTGGCGCGGCGGAAGGCCTCCGGATCGGTCGGGTCAACGAACCGGACCTCGATCCCCTGATCCTTCAGCGTGTTCGCGAACAGGTTCCAGGTGCCGCCATACAGGTCGGTGGAGCTGACGATATTGTCCCCGGCGCGGGCCAGGTTCTGCACCGAAAACGCCGAGGCCGCCTGGCCGGACGCCAGCGCCAAAGCCGCGACGCCGCCTTCAAGCGCGGCGATCCGCTGCTCAAACGCGTCCTGCGTCGGGTTCATGATGCGGGTGTAAATATTGCCGAGTTCGCGCAGGCCGAACAGGTTCGCCGCATGTTCGCTGCTATCGAACTGAAACGAAGTCGTCTGATAGATCGGGACAGCCACCGCGTTGGTCGCGGAATCGCGGCGCCAGCCGGCGTGCAGAGCGAGGGTTTCGGGGTTCTTGGACGTCATGATTGTGTCTCCTTCCAATTGAATTTAAGCAGCCTTTTCGCGCAGCAACTGTTGCCCGCGCCGGAAGGCCTGGATCATGTGTTCGGCCGGCATCGCGCCGGAAAAGACGCTGTAGCCGTCCAGAAAGAACGACGGCACGCCGCTTACGCCCGCTTCCCGCGCGGCCTGATCCGCGGCCCGCATCTCCTGATCCGCGAGACCGCCGGCCAGGAAGGCCAGAACCTCAACCCGGTCCAACCCGGCCGTGACCGCGCAATCCGCGAGCACCGCGTGATCGCCGATATCGCCGCCCTGCATGAAATAGGACTGGAACACCGCCTCCATCACCGCGTCCTGCACGCCCTGCTGCCCGGCGAACCAGATCAGCCGGTGGGCGTCGATGGTGTTCGGGGTCCGGGTCATCAGGTCCTGGCGGAAGTTCAGCCCAACCGCCTCCGCCGCGCCCTGAATGCGGGCGTCGATCTCTTTGGCCTTCTCCGCGCTGCCGAACTTCCAGGCACGATAGGCGGCGCGATCGCGGCCTTCCTTCACCATATCCGGATTCAACTGGAACGGGTTCCAATGCACCGTGAATTCCAGGCCCTCAGCGCGCAGCGCCGCCAAGGCCCGCTCCAACTGGCGTTTGCCAATATAACACCACGGACAGATCGCGTCGGAGACGATGTCGATACGGGTCCCGACACTGGTCTGGGTCTCGATCCGGGTTTCGTTGTCCATAAGCCTGTCCTCCCTGGCGGTGGCGCACCATGCCGGTATCGGACGGGTTTGTCACCAAACTACTCGTGCGCCAGGACCCATCCGTCGATGAAACTGGCGAGGCCATTGGCATGAAAATCGCGCTTCAGGGCCACCGCGTCGTAATCGTCGCGCAACCAGTCGAGGAAAGGCTTCTTCCCTTCTCCCTCACGCTGATAACGGAGAAAAAACGCATCCAGAATGCCGGTCTTGGCCTGCTTGATATGCCCGAACCGCAGCGACAGCTGCCGCAATGCGG
>CAIUPC010000166.1 GCA_903900905.1 uncultured Acetobacteraceae bacterium | reverse complement strand
CTGACGGCGGTGCTCGGGTCAAGCCCGAGCATGACGGAAAAAATGGCCGTCCGGACCTGAGGGTTAAACCGGACACCCCTCGGCTTTCGCCGAGGATGGTGGGATCAGACGCCACCATCAGTTCAGAAAGATCTTGCCGGGGTTCATCACCCCGCGCGGGTCCAGTGCCTGCTTGACCGCGTACATCACGTCCAAAGCCTCGGCCCCATGCTCGGTTTCCAGGAACTCGCGCTTGCCGATACCGACGCCGTGCTCACCGCTGCATGATCCGCCCAAAGCCAAGGCGCGGGCGACGATCTTCTTGTCCAGTTCCCAGGCGCGGGCCAGGCCGTCGGGTTCCGGCGGCACCAAAATCACCGTGTGAAAATTCCCATCCCCCACATGCCCCACGATCGGCGCCGTGAGGCCGGAGGCCAGAATGTCCGCCTTCGCCCCCAAAATCGCCTCGTTCAAGCGGGAGATCGGGACGATCGCATCCGTGGCAATGCCCTTGTGCCCCGGTTTCAACGCCAGACACGCCCAGAGCGCATCATGCCGCGCCTGCCAAAGCTTGCCGCGTTCGGCCGCGTCGGTGGACCAGCGGAAGCCGCTGCCGTTGAAGCCGCTGGCGATCTCCTCCGCCTGCTGCGCCTGTTCGGCGACGGAGGCACTGGTGCCATGGAATTCGAAGAACAGGCTGGGCAGGGCCTCCAGCCCCTCCAACCTGGAATAGGCGATGGAGGCGGCGGTCTGCACCTCGTCCAGCAGTTCCATGCGCGCGACGGGGATGCCCATCTGCATGATGGCGATGACGGTTTCGACCGCGTCGGCCAGGCTTGGGAACTGGCAGGTGGCGGAGGAAATCGCCTCCGGGATGCCGAACAGGCGCAGCTGCACCTCGGTGATCACGCCCAGCGTGCCTTCCGATCCCACGAACAGCCGGGTCAGATCGTAGCCGGTGGAGGATTTGCGCACCCGCCCGCCGGTTTTGATCACCCGCCCATCGGCCATGACCACGGTCAGGCCGGTCACGACTTCGCGCATCGTGCCATAGCGCACCGCGTTGGTGCCGGAGGCGCGGGTGGCGCACATGCCGCCCAGCGTGCAGGCGGAGGTGCCGGGATCGACCGGGAAGAACAGGCCGGAATCGCGCAGATGGGTGTTGAGCTGGTCGCGGGTCACCCCGGCCTCCACCCGGCAATCCATGTCGGGCTGGCTGACATCGATGACTCGCGTCATGCGCGAGAGATCGATGGTGATGCCGCCGCGGACCGGGGTCACATGCCCCTCCAGTGAGGTGCCGGCGCCCCAGGGCACGACCGGGATCCGCTCGGCGTGGCAAAGTTTCAGGAGTTGGGAGACCTCGTTTGTCGTCTCGACGAAGGCCACGGCGTCGGGGAGGACGGGGGTCTGGGTGTCCTGGCCATGCGAATGGTGGTCCCGCAAAGCGGCGTTGGTGGTGATGCGATCGCCGAGAAAGGCGCGCGCGGCTTCGATGACGGTGGCGACGGACATGGCTGGGTCCCCTGGATTGGTCGGGCAGAGGATTGGACCGGGCGTCGCCTTGTTGCAAGCGGGGTGGCATGGCGCACCAGGGCAATCGGGTGAAGCCTCTCAGTACACGCATTGGGGCAGTGGCCGGTCCCACCCGTCATCCCCGGGCTTGTCCCGGGGACCAATCGCGGCACAAGAGGAAACCTTGGTCCCCGGGACAAGCCCGGGGATAACGTAAGGAGAGCATGGCCGGCTTCACCCGATTGCCTGCATGGCTCACGGTGTATGGGGTGTTGATCCGGGGATGGCCTCTCTTCCCCGATAGGGGTAGGGAAGGCTCCCGCCTCCCCTCCCTCCGAACCGTGCGTGCGGTTCTCCCGCACACGGCTCTCCAGTCGCTGGTTGTCCTCATCGGGG
>CAIUPC010000165.1 GCA_903900905.1 uncultured Acetobacteraceae bacterium | reverse complement strand
GGTTTCGGTGACCTGCCTATCGGCTGGGCTAGAGCCTTCGCGGTGACCGGCACCTTCGGACTGACGATACCGGATAAGAGCCTGAAACTCGACGCCAACGGCGACCCGCGCAATAACGGTGCCGCCAAACAATGGCAGGGCGGCCTGTCGCTGCAATACAGCCTCGGCTACCTGCAATCGCAGGTCAAAGATCTCGGGCTACCGGCATTCGTCAACCGCCTGACCCCACTGGTTGAGGTCGCCTGGTCCTCGCCCGCCAGCAGGCCGAACAATGCCAGCACCCAATATCTGTTCGCGGCCGGGGTGAACTACACCGCCAGCACCTATGCGGTGACGGTGGAGGCGCTGATACCCGGCAACAAGCAGACCGGCTCGCACCCCGGCGTCATCGCCCAGGTGCATCTGTATTTCGACGATCTGTTCCCAACCAGCCTGGGCAAGCCGGTCGCGCAATGGTTCGGTGCGCCATGATCCGGCTGTTGGTCTTCGCGGCCTGGGCCCTGTGTCTGACGCCCGGGACGGGCTGGGCGCACGCGTTCCTGGCGCATGCGACCCCCGCGGCCGGGAGCCAGACGCGTAGCGCTCCGCCGACCGTCAGCCTCACGTTCAGTGAGGCGGTCGAACCGCGCTTCAGCACGATCGAGGTCAGGGACCCCGCCGGCACCCGTGTCGATTCCGGCGCGGCCCATCCGGACGGCGGCGGCAAGACCCTGTCGATCCGGCTGCCGCCTTTGGCCGCGGGCCAGTACACGGTCATCTGGCATGCGACCTCTGTCGACACCCACCAGACGGAGGGACGCTACACCTTCACCGTGCTGCCGTAGATGGAGGGGCAGGAACTCCTTCGCGCCGCCTTACGGGGCCTGCATCTGGCAGCACTGATGTCCGCGTTCGGCACGCTGCTCTTTGCCCTGGCCGTGGCTCCGCCCGGCCTGCGGCAAGGACTGACGCGGTTCGCCGCGGCATCAGCTCTGACAGCCGTCGGTTTCGGCGTGGGGTGGTTCCTGTCGCAGGCAATCGCGATCGCGGGGGGGCCGGAGCCGGCCGCGGTCCTTGCGGTGGCCACCGAAACCCGGTTCGGGCAGATCCTCATGCTGCGGCTGCTCCTGCTTGGATCGGCTCTGATATCGATGCGCCACCACGGGATAATCGCGCTGGCGCTTCTGACACTGGCCCTCGGCCTGCAAAGCCTCATCGGTCACGCCGGCGCATCGGACTCGGTCTGGGTGCTGGCACCCGCGGAGGCGCTGCACCTGCTCGCCGGCGGGGCCTGGCTTGGCGCACTCGGCCCGCTATGGTTCACCCTGAAGGTGCTGCCCCCGCGGGACGGGCGCATGGCCTGCGAACACTTCTCCCCCATCGGCCTGGCCGCTGTTCTGCTGATCGCCGGCACCGCCGTGGTGCAGGCGGTGCCGCTTGTCGGCAGCCTGCCAGGCCTGATTGGCACCGGGTACGGGCAGGCGGCGCTGGGAAAGCTGGCGCTGTTCATGATCATGCTCGGCCTCGCCGCCTGGAATCGCCTCTCCCTCACCGATCGGCTTGACGCCGATGGGGATGGGCGCACGCGCCGGACAATGATGGTGTCGGTAGGGGTGGAGGCCGGGCTCGGCCTGCTTGTCGCGCTGACAGCCGGGCTGCTGGCGTCACAAACCCCGGCCGCCCATAGCAACATCGACTGGCCGTTCCGCTGGCGGCCGGACTTCGCCGTTCTGGCCGAGGACGATCTGCGCCGGGAGGTCGCGGTGGCATTGATGGCGTGTGGCGCGGCGGTCGCATTGCTCGCGGTCAGCATCGTCTTGCGGCGCGGCCGGCTTCTGGCGCTTCCCATCGCCGCGGCACTCGCGGCCTGGCAGGCGCCGAACCTGTCGCTGCTGCTGGTGGAGGCCTATCCGACGAGCTATCGCGCCTCCCCCACCGGTTTCGCCGCGGCTGCCATCGTGCAAGGCCAGGCGCTGTTCGCGGTGCATTGCGCCGCCTGCCATGGCGATCGCGGTCAGGGAGACGGTGCGGCCGCCGCCGGGTCCCGGATCCGGCCGGCCGATTTGACCGCCGCCCATCTGTGGGACCACAGCGATGGCGAACTGTTCTGGTGGATCACCGACGGCATGCGGGGCCCGGACGGGGTCCCGTCGATGCCGGGCTTTGCCACGGTGCTGAATGAAGCCAGCCGCTGGGCCCTAATCGATGCCATCCGGGCGGAGAATGCCGGGCTGGCGATGCGGACGGGCGATGCCTGGCCCAACCCGGTGCCGGCCCCGAACCTGCCGCTGATCTGTTCCGGCCTACAAGCCGACACGCTGGTGGACCTGCGCGGGCAGTTCGTGCGGGTCATCGCAGGCTCGGCAAGCGCCAACAGCCCGGACGTCGTGACCGTCGGATTGGATCGCACCGCCGGTTCGGTGCCGCCAAACGGGCAGTGCCAGGCCGCGTCCGGCGATGCCTGGGTGGCTTATGCCGCCCTCGCCGGGATAGGGTCGGAGCGCCTGTCCGGCGCGGAACTCCTGATCGACGCCAACGGCTGGTTGCGGGCGCTGCGCCGCCCGGGGCAGCCGCCTGACTGGAACGACCCGACCACGCTGGCCGCGACGGTGCGCCGCCTGCGCGACCAACCCATCACCGCTGCATTGGGAGGCCTTCATGTCCACGGACAATAAGCAGGGTCCGGGCGCCGCATCGCCCGGCCGGCTCTACGCCTTCATCGGCGCCCTGTTCGCCGCCGTGTTGATCGGGGCGGGCGCCTTCCTCTGGCTCTCCGGCGGCACTCCGGCCGGAATCAGTGTCGGCGGACCGTTCACCCTTGTCAGCGGCGAGGGCAAGACCGTGACCGAGAAAGATTACCGCGGCCGGTATCTGCTGGTTTATTTTGGCTACACATTCTGCCCCGATATCTGCCCCACCACCCTTAATGCGGTCGGGGAGGCCCTGGATAAGATCGGTCCCAAAGCCAGCAAAGTGCAGCCGCTGTTCATCACCGTCGACCCAAAGCGGGACACGCCGGCGGTCGTCCGGCAGTTCGCGGCCGCCTTTGGCCCCCGCGTGGTGGGCCTGACAGGCTCAGCCGAACAGATCGCGGCGGTCGCGAAAGCATACCGGGTCTATTACGCGGAACATCGCACCGGCAAAGGGGCCGACGATTACACGATGGACCATAGTTCGGTACTCTACCTCATGGGCCCCGACGGCCGCTTCATCGCTCCCATCCGGGCCGACATGAACCCGGATGAGATGGCGGTGGCCCTGGCGCGGCTGGTGTCCTAGAGCACAATTGGGGTCAAGTTGACCCAATTGTGCTCTGGAAGTCTTTGTTTGGCCGCATGATTCACGCCGCCGTGTGGTTCCACCTCTGGCGATCATGCTCCAGGCGGCGCCAGGCG
>CAIUPC010000164.1 GCA_903900905.1 uncultured Acetobacteraceae bacterium | reverse complement strand
GTACCGATTCGAGCCGAGGGAAGCATTATTTTCCCCCGGCGTGGCTTATCCTG
The DNA here is from genome assembly GCA_903900905.1 of uncultured Acetobacteraceae bacterium. Lineage (GTDB taxonomy): Bacteria > Pseudomonadota > Alphaproteobacteria > Acetobacterales > Acetobacteraceae > Rhodopila. The sequence goes on along the minus strand of CAIUPC010000164.1, from coordinate 17,973 downwards.
ATGCATATGCGGACAAGCCGGGCCATGACGGTTTAGCCAGATAGCGATCGGTCAATGGATCGGGCGGTTGGTATCGTAACCGTCATGGCGGGCCCACTGGTCGGGCTCAGGCAGCATCCTGCTGAATCATATCCGACGCCTTCTCCGCGATCATGATCGTCGGCGCATTCGTGTTTCCCGCAATGATCGAGGGCATCACCGAGGCATCCACCACCCGCAACCCCGCGATCCCATGCACCCGCAGCCGCGCATCCACCACCGCATGCGGCCCCTGCCCCATGCCACAACTGCCCACCGGATGCAGATTCGAAACACCGCGCTGGCGGATATCGGCGATCATATCCTCCTCCGAACGGACATGCACGCCCGGCGCGGTTTCTTCCACGATCAGCTTCTGCATCGCCTGCTGACGCACGATGCTGCGCGCCGCCCGCATACCCGCAACCAATGCCTGAAAATCATAATCCGACTTCAAAAAATTAAACCGAATCTCCGGCGCCGCCAGCGGATCGGCCGATTTCAATCGCACGCTGCCCCGCCCATCCGGACGCAGATGCACCGGGCTGATGGAAATGCCGGGATGCGGGTGTGAAATAATCCCGTCCTTGGTGCGATCAATCGTGCTCCAACACGAAATATTCAACTGAATATCCGGCCGCTCCAGCCGCTTGTCGCTGCGGATCAAGGCCCCGACATACATGCCGTTGCCCGACATCGGACCGCTTTTCAGGAACACATATTTCGCCCCCGCGATCATGCGATCGACGAAGCTATATTGCAACGAATTCAACGACAGATTGCGCGAGATCCGGTAGGTGCAATAAGTGTTGAAGTGGTCCTGCAGGTTGGAGCCAACACCCGGCAGCTCATGCACAACGTCGATGCCGAGATCGCGCAGATGCTCACTCGGCCCGATGCCCGACAGTTGCAGCAATTGCGGTGAACCATAGGCCCCGCCGGAGACGATCACCTCCCGCCCGGCCCGCGCCGTTTCCAGGCCGCGCGGGGTCATGAATTCGATGCCAACCGCGCGCTTGCCCTCAAACAGCAGCCGCGTCGCATGGGCGCGGGTGATGATGGTTAAATTCGGCCGCTTCTTCGCCGCCGTCAGATAGGCCGCCGCCGTGCTCCAGCGGCGCTTGTCCTTGGTGGTCGTCTGGTAATAGCCGCAGCCCTCCTGCGTGGCGCCGTTGAAGTCGGGATTATAGGGAATGCCGGCCTGCTGGCAGGCGGCCAGCAGAGCCTCCGCGATTTCCCACTTATAAGGCTGGTTCGAAACCCGCAGCGGGCCGCCGGCGCCGTGGAATTCATTGGCCCCGTTCTGGTTGTCCTCCGCCTTGCGGAAATAGGGCAGCACGGAGTCGTAGTCCCAGCCTTCATTGCCAAGCTGGCGCCACTGATCGTAATCGGCCCCGGTGCCACGCATATAGATCATGCCGTTAATCGAGCTGGTGCCGCCGAGCACCTTGCCGCGCGGCTGGTACATCGTGCGGCCGTTGAGCTCCGCCTCCGGCTCGCTTTCGAAGCGCCAGTTGACCTTGGGATCGACAAAGGTCTTCGCGTATCCCATCGGGGTGTGGATCCAGAAGCTTTTGTCTTCCCCGCCAGCCTCCAGCAACAGCACGCGATAGCGCCCGTTCTCGGTCAGCCGGGCCGCCAGCACACAGCCGGCCGAACCGGCGCCGGTGACGATGTAGTCATAGGTCTTCGCATCCGTCGCCATGATTCGCGTACGCCCCTTGGTTTCTCCTGCCCAGGATTGAACGCAAGGGCGCGCGAGACAAGATGCCCGCTACGAATAGCCAAGGGGATCGCAACTGGCTTTCGGGAGAGCGGCCATGCCCTCCTCACGTCATCCCCGGGCTTGTCCCGAGGATCACCCGCGGCAGTGCCGTTGATTGCATGGGTGAAATACGGATGCCAGTGCGGCTGATGGCCCTCGCGACAAGCCCGACTATGACGGTTTTTGCCGGAAACCGGCCCTGTACGATCACCCTTCACGCGCCGTGGACAACCATAGGCATTCGCGCCAATGCCTGTATCATACCGCGATGCAACACGAACCGGCTCTGATCACCCCATTCCCGCAACCGCCCGCATTCGGGGAAGCGACGGAAGTCGCCCCAGGGGTGCTATGGGTCCGCCTCAAGCTGCCCTTCCAGCTGAACCACATCAACATCTACCTCATTGAGGATAAAGGCGGCTGGCTGGTGCTCGACACCGGACTGGATACCGACGATTGCCGCAATGGCTGGGATGCGCTGCTGGGCGGGCCGCTAAAGGGCCAGACCCTGGGTTCCATGCTGGTCACGCATTTCCACCCCGACCATGTCGGCCTCGCCGGCTGGCTGCATGAGCGGTTTGGCCTGCAGCTGCGCATGCCCCGCACCGAATACCTGTTCAGCGTCACCGCCCGCATGGGCACCGGCGACATGACCGGCGAACATCACCGCGAATTCTACCACATGCACGGCCTGTCGCCGGAAAACACCGACGCGGTGCTGGGCCGCGGGCATCACTACCTGCGCCTGACCACCGGCGTGCCACCCAATTACAGCCGCATCAAGGCCGGCGACCTGGTCCCCATCGGGGGCCGCGGCTTCCAGGTTCTGACCGGCGGCGGCCACGCTTTGGAACAGGCCATGTTGCACAGCCCGGCTGACAGGCTGTTCTTCGCGGCGGATCAGGTGATCGCGCGGATTTCGCCCAATGTCGGCGTCCATCCGGTGGAGCCGGACGAGGACCCGCTGGGGATCTACCTCACATCCCTCCGTGCCATCCGATCAGAAGTAGCCGACGATGTACTGGTTCTGCCTGGCCACGGATTGCCATTCTACGGCCTGCACACGCGTATCGGCGAGCTTCTGGCGCATCACGAGCAGCGCTGCGGCGCCATCGCAACAGCCACGACCGAGCGGCCGCTGTCAGTCGCGGAGCTGGTGCCGTGCCTGTTCGACCGCGCGCTCGATGCCCATCAGACCGGCTTCGCGTTCGGGGAGGTCCTGGCCCATGTCAATTATATGGTGGGTTATGGCGCCTTGCGGCTCGCGACCGAGGACGGTGGCGTGCGGCGATACCGTGCCGCGTGAACCGCGACGCCGAGGCCCCGCACCCCGCCTTATGGCCCCGCCGCCAAACGCTTCAACCCCTGCAATGCCCGAACCCGCCGCGGGTCCAGGATCAGCGCCGAACAATAATCGGCGATCGCCTCATGCGGATGACCCATCGTCTCGTGAATCATGCCGCGTATCTCGGCAAATTGCGCATCCTTCGGCGCCATTGAGACCGCCTTATTCGCATCATTCAGCGCCTTGGCGTCATCGGCCTTCTGGTGATAGGCCCAGCTCCGCCGCCCATACACCGCGGGATTATCCTGGTTGAGTTCGATCGAATGCGAGTAATCCGCGATCGCCAGATCAACCTTGCCGTTCTCGTGATAGGTCAGCCCACGGCTGAACAACAGATTGGCATCATTGGGCTTCTTCTCGATCGCCTTGGTAAAATTCGCGACCGCCTGCAAGTAAAAGCCCTTCTGCGCGAACGCCGCTCCAAGATTGTCGTGCGCCTGGGCGTTATCCGGCGTCAGCTCACTCTCTTTGCCGAAATCGGCGATGGCGCGGTCCATGGCGCCACGCCCGAAATACAGCGTGCCCCGGGCATGGTAATACTCAGCCTGCTTGGGGTTGAGCACGATTGCCCGCGAATAGTCAGCGATCGCCAGATCGTCCTCGCCCCGCTTTACCCGCAGCTTCGCCCGTGCGACCACCGCTTCGATGGCATCCGGCTTCAACTGCAGCGCCGCCGTGTAATCCGCGATTGCCAGATCCGGGAAACCCGCCCGTTCCTGGAGCACGGCACGCGCCTGATAGACGGCCGCATCGCGCGGGCGGAGTGCCAGGACCTTGAGATAATCCGCGATCGCTTCGTTGAACTGTCCCTTATCCACATATATCGAGGCGCGGTGCATCAATGCGTCAACCAGACCGGGATTGATCTCAATGGCCTGTGTGGCATCAAGGATCGCCAGGTCCGCCTTGCCCGCCAACCGGTAAGCCACGCTGCGGTGATACCAGGCCAGCGCATCGTCTGGCCGCAACATCAGCAACTGGCCAAGATCCTTGATCGCCGGGCCGTATTCGCCCTTGGCGGTATAAGCCTGCCCACGACGGCCCAGCGTCAGCGCACGCCGCCCATCCAGCAGCACCGGGGTTTGCAGCACGATGGAACACGCCTGAATACTTTGATCGGGATCTTTGCTGCGGCAGGCATCGTCATTGCGGAAGATCATGATCGCCCACAGCAGCAGCAGCAGCGCCATCACACCGGAAAATCCGGCGCATCCGATCAGGATCCCTCTGGTTCGGGAGACCCGCGGGATGACGAGCTTCGCACGCTTGGCTTTCGGCGCTGCACGTCGGGCGTTTGGCGCGGGCCGGATGGCTACCATATCGACCAATCACACGCGGGTTTCGGCATCCACCTCACCTTACCCCGATCAAAAACCTCCGGGATGAAATCATCGAACGAAAGATCGAGATGCCACACATCCGGCTGCTCATCAGACAAGCCAGCCTGCCACAAACGCCGTACCAACGCATCGGATACTCTTATAATCGACCTGACCGCACAAGAGGCGGGGCTAACCGGCACCGCTCGCGGGGGGTTCCAGCAACAGGTCCTCCGGCGGTGGCAATTCCCGCAAATCCTTCAACCCGAACTGAGTCAGAAACGCCGTCGTCGTCCCCCAGGTCGTCGGCCGTCCCGGCGTCTCCCGCCGCCCCTTCGGCTCGATCAAGGCCGCTTCCAAGAGGGCTTCCAGAGTCTGTTGCGACAAGGCCACGCCGCGAATGTGCTCGATTTCCGCGCGCGACAAAGGCTGGTGGTAGGCAATGATGGCCAGGGTCTCCATCGCCACCCGGGGCAGGCGGCGGGACAGTTGGATCACCCGGCGCAGACGCGGCGCCAGATCCGGTGCGGTGCGAAACTGCACCCCGCCTCCGGCATCGACCAGTTCCACGCCGCGGCCGGCATAGCGGCTCCGCAGCGCCTCGATCACATTTTCGGCATCGGCCTCGTCGGGCAGGATCTGGCTGAGCGCGCGGCGCGTCACCGGGGCCGACGACGCGAACACCATGGCTTCGGCCAGCCGCAGCCAGTCCTCCTCGATCGCGCTCATGTATCCTCCTCCGGCAGACCGGTCTCCAGCGGCCCGAGGCCGGCGCGGACCTGGATTGGGCCAAACGCCTCATTCTGCCGCAGCCGGGCGGTGCCATCCCGCGCCATTTCCAACCCCGCGATAAAGGTGCTGGCCAATGCCGCCCGGCGCTGCGTCGGATCGGCCAGCCCCTCCGGCAGAAACAGCTCCAGCAGCGCCCAGTCCGGCACGCTGCCAAGCAAGGCCCCAAGACGGCGGAGCGCGTCCTGCACCGTCCATAGCGTCAACGGCTTAGGATGATAAAGCCGATCACGCGCGCCGCGGCTGGCGGCGCGCAGGTAGGAACTGACGAGGGCGGCCAGATCGACCGCCAGGCGGGAGCGGTCGATATCCGTGTGATCCTCCGGCGCGCCGCGCGCGAACACGTCCTGCCCCAGGATCGGCCGCGCGCCCAGCCAGCCCGCCAGCAACCGCATCAGCGCCAGCATGCGCAACCGCTCCGCCAACGCCTCGGCGGCGACCGCGCCGTCCTCCAGCTCTTTCTGGTCCGCCGGCAGCAGCAGCCGGGATTTCAACCAGGTCAGCCAGGCCGCCATCACCAGCCAGTCAGCCGCGAGTTCCAGCCGCACCCGCCTCGCGCCTTCGATCACCGCCAGATAGGGCTCGATGATCGCCAGAATGGAGATTTGGGCCAGATCAAATTTTTGCGAGCGGGCAAGATCAAGCAGCAGGTCAAGCGGCCCCTCGAACCCCTGCAACCGCAGCAGGAGCGTATCGCGCGGCGCGGGCTCGTCAGAGTCTCGCGCCGCCAAGGTCATGTCCCGCCAACCAGAAGATCGTGCGGAAGGCCCAGGGAAGCACGGTCTCCAACGCATCCCCCACCGGATCGAAGTCAGTCATCCGCGGCAGCAAAAACACCAGCCCAAGCACGATCACGATGCCATACCGCTCCAGCCCCGCCCATTTGCGGGCGAGGTCCTCCGGCAGCACCCCCACCATCACCCGCCCGCCATCCAACGGCGGGATCGGCAGCAGGTTGAACAGGCCCAGTACCAGATTGAATAAAATGAAATGGAACAGGAACTGCGCCAGGAGCGGGCCGCCGCCCAGCAGTGCGATCGCCTGAGCCGGGTAGAACAGCGCCGCCATCCAGGCCAGAGCCATATTCGCCGCCGGGCCCGCTAACGCCACCAGCGCCATGCCCCGCCGCGGGTCCTTGAACCGCCATGCCCCAATCGGCACCGGCTTGGCCCAGCCAAACATGAACGACACCCGATGCGGCGGCAGCAATAGCTGCGTAACCAGCAGAATGCCCGGGACAACCAGCGTCCCCGTCCGGTCCACATGCCGCAGCGGGTTCAGGGACAGCCGCCCGGCATCCCGCGCTGTGGTGTCACCGAGCGCCAGGGCCGCGTAGCCATGCGCTGCCTCATGCAGCGTGATCGCCAGCACCGCCGGCACAATGGCCAGCGCGAGGGAGATGAGCCAATCGTTCATGCGCCCAACCACTCCCGTTCCGCCGCCAGGAGCGCGGGATTCATCGACAAACGACGGCGCGCGGCGCCGGCGCGGGCGGTGGCCAGTCGTTCGGCGCCTGCCGGGCTGACAACCGGCACCTGCCGCAACACCGCCTCTGTCGGCGCCAATTCCCCGCTGCAATACAGCGCGATATCGCACCCCGCCGCGATCGCCTGCTGCGCCAGGTCCGCCGGCCTCCCATCAAGGGCCTTCATCGCCAGATCGTCCGTCACCAAAACCCCTTTGAAGCCGATATGCCCGCGGATGGTCCCACCGATCGCCCGCGGCGAGAGCGTCACCGGTAAGATGGGGTCAAGCGCCGGAAATACGATATGCGCCGTCATCATCCACGGCAGGTCACTGTTCAAAGCGAAGGGCCGGATATCGGCGGCGAGATCGTTGGTCTCCACCCGCGGCAGGCTAAGATGGCTATCGACCCGCGCCCGCCCATGACCCGGGGCGTGTTTGCCGACAGGCTGTATCCCGGCCGCGCCAATCCCGGCCGCGACGGCGCGGGCAAGGCGGGCAATCACCACCGGATCCTCCGCCAACGCGCGATCGCCGATAACATCGTGGGCGTCCGGAACGGACAGATCGAGCACCGGCGCCGCGGTGACCGTAAAGCCCGCTTCAGCGCAATCAGCGCCGATAAGGGCACCGGTCAGCCACGCAACCCGAAGGCCGGCGCGCGGATTGCTGTCGAACAGATGCCCCAGGGTACGCGCCCGCGGATGCGCCCGCCAATACGGCGGCCGCAGGCGGGCGACGCGGCCACCCTCCTGATCGACCATGAAAACCGCATGGGCCGGTAAAACCGCCCGCAGATCAGCCATCAACCGCGCCAGTTGCGCGGGCTCCGCGATGTTGCGGCCGAACAGGATGACCCCGGCGGGGGGAAACGCCCGGAAAAGGGCCGCTTCCTCGGGAAGCAGCGCTGGACCGGCGATGCCAACGACGGCCGCTTTCATGGCGCGCTCAGCGGAAATCAGAACTCCGCGACCGAGCAGGCGCCGCCCTTGGCACGCACTTTCTCGCAGAAGCCCTTGGCCTGGGTGGCGTCACTGAACCCGGCGGTACGCACCCGCCAGTAGGACTTACCGTCACGCTCCGTCTTGCTGAACACGGGCTGCCGGCCATTGAGCAGGTCGGGCATCCGCTTTTGCAGGATCTGCCATTCCGCATGCGCGGCCGCTTCGGTGCCGAGAGCGGCCAACTGAATCGACGGCGCCTTACCCGTGGCGGCACCAGCCGCCGGCTTCGCACCCGGAGCAGCGGTTGCGGTGGTGGCGGCAGCCGGCGGCTTGGCCACGGCCGGCGTGACGCTCGGTTTGGCAGCAGCGACCGCGGCTTTCGGCGCCACCGGGGCCACAACAGCCGGCGCGACGATTGCCGGTGCGGGCGCCGGGGCCGTGACGGCAGCCGCGGGCGGCGCCGTCATCTGCGCCCGCAGCGCCTTCGCATCCGGCATTTCCGGCGGCGCGGCGAGCTTGCTGGCGGTCGGATCGCGGTCTGGCGTGAACAGGTCGGTCCCGGCGCCAGCCACCTGCATGCCGCCCGGGTCCTTCGGACGCTCCCGATACGGTTTCGGGTCGGCCTGCACCACCGGCGGCGCACTCGTGCGGCTGCCAAAATACGAGACCCCGCCATACAAGACCCCAAGGCCCACGACGATGCCGCCAGCGATCATCGCCAGGCGGCGCGTGCCAGGGTCCATCCCCTCATCCCGGCGCGCTTGCGCGTGATAGGCAGGGTTGCTGGGAATGGAGAATTCGTCTGACACGTGCCTGCTCTTCCTGCGGGGCCAACACCCCGGAACGGCACCGGCGCGTCAGCGCATTTCTTCGACCGGCGTGACACCCATCACCGCGAGGCCCGAGCGAATGACCACGGCGGTAGCGGCGACGAGGGCCAGGCGCGCCAGCGTCCGCTCCGGCTGATCCTGTTGCAGGAACCGTAGCGTCGCGTCGTCTTTTCCTCGGTTCCACAGCATATGAAAGTCGGACGCCAAGTCATAGAGAAAAAACGCGATTCGATGTGGCTCTCTTGCCAAAGCAGCGGCTTCGGCGGTGCGCGGCCACGATGCGAGCCGCCGGATCAGCGCTTGCTCCGCATCGGCCTCCAGGCTGTCCAGACTGGCCACCGCCAAAGCCGGAGCGGCAACCGCGTCAGCCCCCAGCAAATCGACCGCCGCGCGCAGCACCGAGCGGCAGCGGGCATGCGCGTACTGCACATAGAACACCGGATTGTCGCGGGTCTGGGCCAGCGCCTTGTCGAGATCGAATTCCATCTGCGCATCGGCATTACGCGTCAGCATCGTGAAGCGCACCGCGTCCTTGCCGACTTCGTCGAGCAGGTCGCTCAGCGTCACGTAGCTGCCCGCGCGTTTGGACATCCGCACCGGCGCACCATCGCGCATGATGTGCACGATCTGGCAGAGCACGGCTTCGAACTTCGTCTTACCGCCCGACAACGCCTTCACCGCCGCCCGCATACGCGCGACATAGCCGCCATGATCGGCCCCCAGCACGTCGATCACCATGTCGTAGCCGCGATCGAGCTTGTCAGCGTGGTAGGCGATATCATTGGCGAAATAGGTGTTGCTGCCGTCGGACTTCCGCAACGGACGATCCACGTCGTCGCCAAACTGGGTGGAACGGAACAGCGTTTGCGGCCGTGGCTCCCAATCCTCAGGGGTCTTGCCCTTCGGCGGCTCCAGCACGCCCTCGTAAATCAGACCATCAGCCGCGAGCCGATCAATGGTGCGGTTCGTCGCGCCAGAGGCGACCAGCGCACGTTCCGAGCTGAACACATGCTGCTGCACCCCAAGCTGCCCCAAATCGGCGCGGACCTCGGTCATCATCGCATCGATGGTGAAATCGCGCACGAGATCGATCCAATCGGCCGGGGCGCCAACACCCAACTCCGGGGTCGCCAGCGACGGACCATGCGCCGCGGCCAGGGCCGCACCGACGGGGATCAGATATTCACCACGATATTGCAGGCCACCCGGGACCTCGTTGGAGAATTCCTCCTCCGTCAGCGTCGTGCCAATGGCCTGGAGGTAACGCCAATACGCCGCCCAGGCGAGGGCCGCGACCTGCGCCCCGGCATCGTTGATGTAGTATTCCTTGGTCACCTCGAAGCCAGCCTTGGCCATGAGATTGGCCAGCGCATCACCGACCACCGCGCCCCGGCAATGCCCGATATGCATCGGCCCGGTCGGGTTGGCGGAGACATATTCCACGTTCACCCGGACGCCAGCCCCGGCGCGGGAGTCGCCATAGGATTCGCCGGTCGCCAGAATGACCGGGATCAGCTCGCGCCAGGCCGAGGGATCCAGGCGGAGATTGACAAAGCCCGGCCCCGCGACGGCCGCCTCCGCTACGCCCGGCGTTTCGCCCAGAAAAGCAACCAACCCCGCCGCGATTTTGGCCGGGGCCTGACGCGCGACCTTGGATGACACCATCGCTGCATTGGTCGCCATGTCACCATGCGCCTGATCGCGGGTCGGCGTGACCTCCACGCGGGCAGCGACGTCATCGGGCAAATCGGGAACGATATTGCGCAACGCGGTCAGCACATGGTCCCGCATGCGGGCATAGATGTCGTGGTTCATGGTGGTTGGATCTCTGGTTGAGGCCGGGGCGAACAAGGCCCGGCGCCTTTTGTGGTTGCCCCATACACCGCCGCCTCCCCAGGCGGGAGGGGGAGGATGCGTTGGGTTACCGCCGCATCACGTCGTCACCGACAAATCCGTCAGCCGGCGGTGCTCGTCCATCGCATAACGGTCGGTCATGCCCGCCACGTAATCGCCGACAATCGTCGCCGCCCGCGCCGTGCCGCCATCGCCCGCCCGCGCCCGCCAATCATCCGGCAACAATGTCGGGTCGGCATGCAGCAGACGGAACAGTTCCTCGGTCAGGCGGCGGGCCTTGGCGGTCATCCGGTTGACCCGCCAATGGCGGTACATCCGCGCGAACAGGAAATCCTTGATCACCTGGTTCGCCTCGGCGATGGCCGGGCTAAAGGCAACCACCCGCTGCTTGGAGCGCCTTATGGCGTCCGCCGAACCTGGCTCCAGCCGGGTCAGCCGGGCGCGGGTTTCCGCGATCAGGTCCGTGATCAGAGCGTTGATCACCCGCCGGATCGTCTCATGGCGCAGGCGCGGCGGCGGCACATCGAGGCTCGACATCCGGGCCTCGGCCAAAGCCGCGCCGACGATGGGCAGATGTGACAGATCTTCGGTCGTAAACAGCCGGGCACGCAGCCCGTCATCGAGATCATGGCTGTGATAGGCGATGTCATCGGCCATCGCCGCGACCTGAGCCTCCGCGCTGGCATGCGTATTCAGATCGAGCTTATGACGGGCATTGTAGTCGGCGATGTAAGCGGGCGGATCGCGCAGCGGGCCGTTATGCTTGACCAGACCCTCCAGCGTTTCCCAGGTCAGGTTCAGCCCGTCCCAGCCGGCGTACCGGCTTTCCAGCAGCGTCACGACGCGCAGACTCTGGGCGTTATGGTCAAAGCCACCGAACGGGCGCATGGCGATGTTCAGCGCCTCCTCCCCGGCATGGCCGAAGGGCGGATGACCCAGATCATGGGCCAGGGCCAAAGCCTCGGTCAGATCCTCATCCAGCCCCAGTGAGCGGGCGATGGATCGCGCCACCTGCGCCACCTCGATACTGTGGGTCAGGCGGGTGCGGAAGAAGTCGCCCTCGTGGTTGACGAAGACCTGGGTCTTGTACTGAAGCTTGCGGAACGCCGAACTGTGGATGACCCGATCGCGGTCGCGCTGCCAGGGGGAGCGGTCCTGCGCTTCCGGTTCGTGGTGCAATCGCCCCCGGGACGTTGCCTGCTGCACGGCGTAGGACGCCAGAGGGATACGGCCTGTCATATGCCGAGATTACACCCCGGCGGACAGCGCTTCAATTGGACGTTTGAATTCCGGCCGTTTCACCCTATCTTATGAAGCATGGAACAGTTCGCCGTTACCCAACGGGCCGCCGCCCGAATCGCCGAGATCGTCGCCTCCGAAGGCCGACCCGCCGCGTTGCGCGTGGAAGTCCTGGCCGGCGGCTGCAGTGGCTTTCAGTATCGCTTCGCCCTGGACGAGACACGTCAGGACGACGATCTGGTCATCGAGCAAGGCGCGGCGAAGGTCTTCGTCGACCCTGCCAGCCTGGATCTGCTCGCGGGATCAGAACTCGATTATGCTGATGCGCTGATGGGCAGCCACTTCGCGGTGCGCAATCCCAATGCCAAATCCGCCTGCGGATGCGGGACCAGCTTCTCGCTGGACTAAGGTCCGCGGGCCGCGAAAGCGGCGCGCCCTACCCGACAACGATCCGAATCGGGTGCGGCGCGTTCAGCACCGTCAGCGGCAGAAAGCCGGCCTTGTCGCCGTCCGCCTGCACCGGGGCCGGATAGTTTCCGATAAATTCGATGCGGCTGGCCCGCATGTGCCGCACCCCAGGTGCGCGTCCCAGGCGGTTCAACGGCAAAGCCGCACCATACATCAGGGTGCGCCCAGGATCCGCCTTTTCGAACAGCACCACCGAAAAACCGGGCTCTTGCGGTTGCGCATCAGGGGCCAGCAGATAATGCCCGCCATAAAGCCGCCCCTTGCTGACGATCACGCTCGCCGCCTGCATGTCCTGGCCATCCAGCCGCAGGGAGATCGGATCGTAGCCGTATCGCGTTAGCTCTCGTAGGGTCTGCATCACATAGGCCCCGCGCCCGAACATCCGTTTCAGTGGGAACGGCAGCGTATGCACGACATGGGCATCAAACCCCGCGCCGAGCATCTGCACGAACAGACGCGTCGTGCCCTCCCGCTGCGCCAGGCCCGGCCAGATTTGCTGCGTGCGGCCAAAGGCAAGGGCGGCAGCAACCGCGCGCGGCGCGAAGGGCAGCGCCAGCTCGTGCGCCAATACGTTCGCGGTACCCAGCGGAATCACCCCAAGCGCGACGGTCGAGCCCATCAGCCCATTCGCGACCTCGGCGATGGTGCCATCGCCGCCAGCGGCGACCACCATCGGCAGACCGCGCGCCACCGCATCGCGGGCGAGTTCTTCGGCATGCCCGGCGCGATTGGTTTCCATCAGGTCCAAACGAACGCCGTTGGCCACCAGCACATCCAGCACGCGCCACAGCAGCGCCGCACGGCGGCGGCCGGCGATGGGATTGAAAACGATCAGCATCGGCGGCGTGGCGTCAGAATCGTCTCAGCCCCTGGTCCATAAAAGGCTGCTTCTGACAGGATTTCATGACCACAATGTGATACTTACCCTACAAACCAATGACTTTAAACACGATGCGAATCCAGCCCATTCGTCACGGAAGCTTCACTGTTCTTCATCGGATTCGCCCCTATTCCATGCGCCGGACATGAACGCACTCAATCATCCGGCTTCCCAACACGATTACCGCTGCGTGTTTATCTCTGACACGCATCTCGGTACCCGTGGTTGCCGTGGCGACTTCCTCGCCGACTTTCTGCGGCGGACAAGTTGTGAGCAGCTTTATCTGGTGGGCGACATCATCGACGGATGGCGCCTCCGCAAGTCCTGGTATTGGGACGAACACCATGACGAGGTGCTGCGCCAGATTCTGCGCAAGGCGCGCGCCGGCACCGAAGTCACCTATATTCCCGGTAACCACGACGAAATGTTCCGCGCCTGGCTGCCGCTCGGTCTCGAGATCGCCGGCATCCGGCTGCGTGATGAGGCGGTGCATACCACCGCCGATGGCAAGCGGCTGCTCGTCACGCATGGTGACGCCTTCGACAGTGTCGTGCGGTATTACAAGTTCCTCGCGATCCTCGGCGACAGTGCCTACACTTTCGCCCTGGTGACGAACCGCTGGTTCAACGCCGTGCGCCGCCGGTTGGGTTATCCGTATTGGTCGCTCTCGCAATGGCTGAAGCGCCAGGTCAAAGAGGCCGTAAAGGCGATCGACCGGTTCGAAAGCGCGCTGGCCAACGAGGCCAAACGCCGCGGCTTCGATGGCGTTGTCTGCGGGCATATCCACCATGCCGAAATGCGCGAAGTAAACGGGGTCATGTATTTGAATGACGGCGATTGGGTCGAAAGCTGCACCGCGCTGGTGGAGCATCATGACGGACGGCTGGAACTGATCGACTGGGCGGAACTCAATCGCCTGTCGTTCTTCGACCAGCCCACCCAGATCCGGGTCCCGCAAGCTGCCTGATTCAATCCCCCACGGTCATATCGCCGGGTTTGCCGACATGCTGCCACCCGCGCCTTCGCACCGCATCCTCATCGTCTCCGACGCCTGGCAACCGCAGGTGAACGGGGTCGTCCGCACGCTCACGACCCTGACCGGGGAGTTGCGCGACATGGGGCATGAGGTCGATGTCATCGGCCCCAACCGCTTCCGCACCATCCCCTGCCCGACCTACCCCGACATCTCCCTGTCGCTCCTGCCCGGTCGGCGGCTGTCGCGGATGATCGAGGCGTTCAAGCCCGACGCGTTGCATATCGCGACCGAGGGCCCGCTCGGCGTCGCTGCCCGGCGCTGGGCGAAGCGCACCGGCTTCGCTTTCACCACCGCCTTCCACACCCGCTTCGCCGAATACGTCAAAGCCCGCACCGGTATCCCGGTCCGCCCGATCTATGCCTGGATGCGCCGCTTCCATGGCGCCGGTCAGGGCACAATGGTGGCGACCGCGTCGCTTCGTGATGAACTCGCCGGGCGGGGGTTCCGCAATATCCGGGCCTGGTCCCGCGGCGTCGATCTGTCGCTGTTCCAGCCCGAGCCCAGGGAAGACTGGGGGCTGCCGCGGCCCATCTTCCTCCATGTCGGGCGGATCGCGGTGGAGAAGAATATCGCGGCGTTCCTCGACCTCGATCTCCCGGGTTCGAAAGTCGTTGTCGGCGGCGGGCCGATGCTGGCGAAATATCAGCGGGAATACCCCGGCGTGCATTTCACCGGCCCGAAACACGGGAAGGCCCTGGCGCAGGCCTATGCGGGTGGTGATGTTTTTGTCTTCCCCTCCCTGACCGACACCTTTGGCCTGGTGATCCTGGAATCGCTGGCCTGTGGGACCCCCGTCGCGGCCTTCCCCGTGACCGGTCCCAAAGACGTTTTGGCCGATGCCGACGGGATTATCGGCGCCGTGGACACCGATTTACGGGCCGCCGCGATGGCGGCACTGGGCGCCGATCGCCAGGCGTGCCGCGCGCATGCGGAGCGCTACTCCTGGCGTGCCTGCGCGGAGACATTTTTGTCGCATCTGGTGCCGCTGATGGCGGGACAGGATGCGGTCAGGGAGGATTCATGACCGGTACATTCGTCGATCGCGCCGTCAGCAACCCCGAGCAGACCAGCGTTTCCCTGTTTCTGCGCCGTTGGCTGGCCAATCCCCTGCGCATGGGATCGGTTGTCCCGTCGTCGCGCACGCTGTGCAACCATGTGGTGCGTTGCGGCTGGCCGGAACCGGGCGGCGTCGTGCTGGAACTCGGCGCCGGCACTGGCGTGATCTCCCGCGCGTTCCTCGAAGCCGGTCTGCCGGCGGAGCGTCTGGTGACCGTGGAAATCGACCCGAATCTGGCCGACCACCTGCGCGGGACATTGAGCGGGGTTGAGGTGCTGGAATGTGATGCGCGGCAGCTGGCCGATCACTTGCCGGCGCGGTTCCGCGGCCGGATCACCTCGGTGGTGTGCGGCATCCCGCTGGTGCTGCTGCCGGTGGCCGAACAAAAGCGCTTCATCGACGGGATGGAGGGCGTCGCGCCAGGCCGCGGCTTCATCCATTTCAGCTATTGCGCCACCTCCCCTTTGCCCGCCCGCAAGCATGGGCTGACCGCGAAGCGGGAAGCCTGGACGCCGTTGAACATCCCGCCGGCGAGCGTGTGGCGGTACAAGCCGGGCTGAGGCTGGTCCGACGTAAACCATGTTGCCAGGACTCCCGCCGCGATTGTAGTTTGCGGCGGCAGTGTGGGAACAGAATATGAACGATCTGTTTGGTCCGGGTTCCGACAAGCCAGCGGCCAAGAAGCCCGTGAAAGCCGCCAGCCAGCCAGCCGCCGCGCCGCCGCGCGCCGCGAAACCGGCTGTGCCGGATAGCGCCGACTACTCCGCCAAGGACATTGAGGTCCTGGAGGGGCTGGAACCCGTGCGCCGCCGCCCCGGCATGTATATCGGCGGCACCGACGAAAACGCGCTGCACCACCTGGCCGCTGAAATCCTGGATAACGCGATGGATGAAGCCGTGGCTGGCCATGCCAGCTTCATCGAGGTCACGCTCGAACCCGACAACTGGCTGACCGTGCGCGACAATGGCCGCGGCATCCCGGTCGATCCGCATCCCAAGTTCAAGAACCTGAGCGCGCTGGAGGTCATCCTGACGACGCTGCATTCCGGCGGCAAGTTCAGCGGCAAGGCCTATGAGACCTCGGGCGGCCTGCATGGTGTCGGCAGCTCAGTGGTGAACGCCCTGTCGGAGCAATTCCAGGTCGAGGTCGCGCGTGATCGGGTGCTGTGGAAACAGACCTACGCTTTGGGCGCGCCGCAAACCAAGCTGATCAATGCCGGGCCGGTGCACAACCGCCGCGGTACCACGATCCGCTTCAAGCCCGACATCAGCATCTTCGGTCCGCTGCGCTTCCTGCCGCCGCGTCTTTATAAGCTGTGCCGCTCCAAGGCCTATCTGTTCCGCGGCGTGGAAATCCGCTGGTCCTGCGATCCCAGCCTGATCAAGGGCGACGACACCCCGGCACAGGCCGTGCTGCACTTCCCCGGCGGCCTGCGCGACAGTCTGGAAGCCGATATCGCCGCCGCCACCAAGGTGCTGCCCGCGATCTGGTCGGGCGAGGCCAACCTCCCCGGTGAAGCCACGGGCCGCGTTGAATGGGCCGCGACCTGGCTGGAAGGAAGCGAGGGCTTCCTCAACTCCTACTGCAACACCGTGCCCACGCCACAGGGTGGCACGCATGAGACCGGCTGCCGCAACGCTTTGGTCAAAGGCCTGCGCGCCTGGGGGGAGCAGCGGGGCAACAAGCGCGCCGCCCAGATCACCGCCGACGACGTGCTGGAACCGATGGCCGCCAAGCTCTCGGTCTTCCTGCGCGATCCGCAGTTCCAGGGCCAGACCAAGGAAAAACTGACCAGCAATGAGGCCACGCGGCTGGTCGAAACCGCTTTGCGCGATCGCTTCGATCATTACCTCGCAGGCGATCCCAACCAGGCTGACAATCTTCTGGCGTTTGTGATCGAGCGCGCGGAAGAGCGCATTCGCCGCAAGGAAAACAAGGACACCGCCCGTAAATCACCCACCCGCCGGCTGCGCCTGCCGGGCAAGCTGACCGACTGCACCCGCACCAACACGGCGGAAACGGAAATCTTCCTGGTCGAGGGCGACTCCGCCGGTGGCTCCGCCAAACAAGCGCGCAACCGCGAAACCCAGGCGGTGCTGCCCCTGCGCGGCAAGATCCTGAACGTCGCCAGCGCCTCGGCCGACAAACTGCGCCAGAATCAGGAGCTGAAAGACCTGATCGAGGCTTTGGGCTGCGGTGTCGGCGACCGGTTCGACCGGAACAAGCTGCGCTACGGCCGCGTCATCATCATGACCGACGCCGACGTGGACGGGGCGCATATCGCTTCCCTGCTCATGACCTTCTTCTATCGCGAGCTGCCCGAACTCGTGCGCAACGGCCATATCTATCTGGCGCAGCCGCCGCTGTACCGCCTGACCCAGGGCGCCAAATCCGTCTACGCCATGAATGACGCTGATTTGGAACGGAAAACGAAGCGGGAGTTCAAGGCGGGATCGAAGGTGGAGGTCAGCCGCTTCAAGGGCCTCGGCGAGATGCCCCCGGCGCAGCTGAAGGAAACCACGATGGACCCGACGAAGCGCACCTTGCTCAAGGTTGTCGCTTTGGCCGAAGACCGCGCCGCCACCAACACCCTGGTGGAAAGCCTGATGGGTCGGCGGCCAGAGCTGCGCTTCGCCTTCATCCAGGAACACGCGAAGACGGTGACCGAGGTTGATGTTTAGACCACCTTCAAGGGGGCCGGGTTGATGCCGTCCGTTCGGAAACTGCGTCAGGCTTTTGTTTGATCGCGGGCTTCAGACCGACCGGCATAACCATTGACTCATGCCATATCCGTCATGGCACGGCTTGTCCGGGCCAACCCCGCCCGCACCCTGCCGCGATAGGTGGCCCGGACAAGCCGGGCCGTGACGATATAGAGCACGACAGACGAAATTCGTTTCCGCGATCTGTGAATCCGGCAGGGACAAGCCGGGCAATGACGGCTTAAACAGAGAATGATCGGTC
>CAIUPC010000163.1 GCA_903900905.1 uncultured Acetobacteraceae bacterium | reverse complement strand
TCCGCCCCCATCATCCGGGCGAATTTGGGCTGGCGCAGGTCGCATTCGATCAGCAGCACGCGCTCACTGCCGGCCCGCGCGGCGCGGCCGAGTGACAGGGTCAGGGCGGTTTTGCCCTCCCCCGGCTGGGCGGCGGTGATGGCCACCACGCGCGGGCGGGCGGCGCCCAGCCACAGGCTGACCCGCAGGGTCCGGATTTGCTCCGCGAAGGCCGTCAGCGGTCGGCGGATCGCGTATTCCTCCAGCGGCACCGGGCCGCGGGCGCGGCGGCCGATTTCGGGAATGAGCGCGAAGCAGGGCAAGTCAATCAGCGCGGTGATCTCGGCCCCGCTGCCGAGTGTCTGGTCCATCAGATGGGCGACGTAGACCGCCACCAGGCCCAGCAGCAGCCCGGCGGCGGTGCCGGCGGCCATATCCAGCACGACATTGGGCGCGCTCGGCCGCCCCGGCGGCAGGGCCTGGGAGATTTCGTGCGCCTCCGCGGTTTCGACCGCGCCCTGCTGCGCCGTCTGTTGCAGACGATCCAGCACCGCCTGCAACTCGGTCCGGGAGGCCTCGGCATCCCGCAGCATCGCATTCAACGGCGTTTGCGCCTGCGCTGCCCGATCGGCTTCGTCGCGGGCGGTGCGCAGATTACGCTCCAGCGTCGCCACACGATCCGCCGCGGCGCGGCGTTCGGCCTCGGTGGCCGCGATGACGCGGGTGCTCTCGGCGGCGACGGCGCGCTGGGCGTCCTCACTTTGCCGCCGCAGCGCTTCGGCCGCGGGATGGGCGGGGCCGAGGCGGGATTGCTGCGCCTGCGCCTGGGCCGTGAGGTGATCGCGCTGGGTGCGGAGCTGCACCACCGAGGGCGCGACGGCGGCCAGCGAGGCCGCGCCCGCCCGGCCCCGGGTGGCGTCCAGTTTTGCCTCCGCCGCCGCCAGCTCGCCCCGGGCGCGCACCAGATCCTCGGTCAGATGGCTGATCTGTTCGGCATCGCTGCCGGCATGCATGCCCTGGAACAGCAGATGCTGGGCGCGATAGGCGGCGATGGCGTCCTCCGCGGCGCGGGTTTCGCGGCGCAGTTCTTCCGCGCGTTTGCGCAGCAGCGCGGTGGCGTTGCGCACCAGGCGGCCCTTCGCGGCGAACTGGTCCTTGATATAGACATCCATCGCGTCGTTGACGGCGGCGGCGGCGAGCAGCGGGTCACGCGCGGTGAACGTGACCTCAATCGCGTGGGAGAAGCGGATCGGGCGGGCCCGCAACGCGGCCTGCACGGAAAGCAACATGGCATCCAAATTCGGGTCGGGGTTTGGGCCGGGCAGGGCGGTTTTGTTTTGCTCCGGCGCGGGGGCAAGCCAGCGCCGCCAGAAGGGCGGTGGGCGCAGGCCGGGGTTGAACTCGGGATTGCCGGCGAGCTGGCGGCGTTCCGCCACCTTTTGCGCGATGTGCAGGCTTTGCAGAATCTCCGCCTGGGTGGACATCGCCGCTTCGGTGATCGGGTCGGTGCGGATGATGCTCTGCAGCTCCCGCGCTTTATA
>CAIUPC010000162.1 GCA_903900905.1 uncultured Acetobacteraceae bacterium | reverse complement strand
GCGGTTTTTGTGGCCGCCAGTTAAACCCCGCTAGCCCCAGGGTTCCTGCGCCACCGCGCTGCGCGCGGCGACCCGGCCGAAGGCCAGGCATTCGCCGAGATTGCCGGTACCCTGATACAAATAGCTGTAAATCGAGCCCAACTCCCCCGAGCTATAAAGCCGCGGGATCGGCGTTCCATCCGGACGCACGATCTCGGCCTTTTCGTTGCGGCGCGGGCCACCCTGGGTGTTCAGCATCGAGGGCGACATTTCCACCGCATAAAACGGGCCATTCGCGATCGGCGTCATCATCAGCGTGCGGCCGAATTCAGCGTCGTGGCCAGCCGCGACATGGCCGTTCCAGGCCGTCACGCTGGCATCCAGCGCCGCCGGATCAACGCCGATCACCTGCGCCAATTCCGCCACGCTATCGGCCTTCTTGATCCAGCCCTTGGCGAGTTCGACGCTGTTATCCTTGCTCCAGTCGTATTTCTCGACAATCTGGGTCCAGCCGTGGCTGGGATGGCCGTCATACAAAGGCCCGGCCGCGAAATGGGTTTGGTCGAAGATCAGATACATCGGGCATGGAGTCGACAAAGGCAGCCAGCGCCCATTGATTGGCACCTTGCCGTGGCGGGTCTTGAACTTCTCGTCGGTGAAGCGGCGGCCATCGGGGCCGACGACGATCATGCCGCCCGGCGGCTCCTTGCTGTAGTGCAACGCCTGCATGGAGAAGCTGGTGCGCACCTCCGGCACTTTCAGGGCCATCGACGGGCCAGCATAGTTGTTCATGTGCCACAAATCGGCGCCGACCGTCATGGCCATGGTGATGCCGTCGCCCTCGTTATAGGGCGATCCGGATGTGTAACAATAGGGCACGCCGGGGAGGTAGTTGCGGATCATCTCCTGATTGTTTTCGAACCCGCCGCAGGTCAGCACCACGCCCTTGCGGGCCTTGACGGTGATGGTCCTGTCCCCTTGTTGCGCCCGCACACCGAGGATTTCCTTGGTGATGTCATGCTGGATCAGCGCCTTGCCCGGGGTTTCGTAATAGACGGGGATCGGGCGTTCCTTCACCAGCCGCTCAAACAGTTTCCAGGTGTAGGAATAGCCGTAGGTCGGGCCGTCGTGGAATTTGTGCACGCAATCGGCACCGGGCAGGTCGGGGAATTCGATGCCGACGGGCGGGTGCTGATGCTCCTGCGGATCGCCGCCGAGGCTGGCGAGCCAGTCGTTGTTGAGGCACATTTCCTCCGCCCAAACCTTCACCATCGGCTCGGGCACGGTGAAGGGGCCGCAGAGCGCGTTCAGATAGGCGATCGCGCTTTCGACGGAGGACGTGTTGAGGTAGCCCTGACCGGCCACACGGGTATTGCCGCCTTCCTGGCCCTCGGGCGCTTTTTCGAGGATGACGACCTTGGCGCCGAGTTCATGCGCGGTGACGGCGGTGGCCATGCCGGCGGCGCCGAAGCCGACGACGACGACATCGGCTTCGATGTCCCAATGGAGTGGCACGGATTGTGTGGAGGGCATGCTGGATTCCTGGGGCGGGGTGGGCAGCGGATCCGCCCTTCGCCGTCAGGATATCGCCCGGGTGGGGTGTCCTGCAAATCGGGTGGGGTGGAGGTGGGGGATTCTGGCGATGGCGCCCTGCCTGCCCCCTCATCCTGGCGCTTCTCACGAGGATCAGTCCACGGCACCGATGCCACCGGTCTCAATAATCCAAAGGAATCGCCGCCTCCATGACCCGTGCCCTGAACCCAGGATCAGCGGTCGTCAGGTCCAGAAAATCCACTTTATATGGCAAATCCGACTCCGACAGCGCCTCCGCCAGGGCGGCAAGATCGAGGGGACCATCGCATTCCAAAGCGAGGTCCAGATCAGAATACCGCCGCGCCCCGCCCGTGGCTCTGGAACCGAACACATAAACCCGGGGGTCCGGGGGCAGGTGTTGGCGCAGGATCGCACCGATGATAGCGGCATGCTCAGCCGTGATGTCCAAGGTCGCACTCATGCGAGCCGTGCCTGGAGCGTGTCGCGCAAGTAAGTCGCTTCGCCGAGGAAATCGGGAATGCCGGCGACCACGTCTTTGGCGATTTGGGCGGCATAGGCATGGCTGGTGCGGGCCCGCATGTCGCGATAGTGGCGCCATGCGGGCCACTCGCCGCGCAGAAGCCCCTGCTGGTTGCCGGACCGGATGAGGTCCTGGAATGCCATCTGGTCGAAGATCTCGGGAGAGGGAGAGATCATACGAAGGTAGCGCCGCAGAATCCGGTGACACAGTTCGTATGTGAATTCGAACCGCTGGATCAGACCGTCGCGGAGTTGCTCATCGGTCGGCTCCCGAAGGTGGCGTTCCAGACCCTCCCGCAGCCGTTCGACAGCGCGGATGAGCGGGCTGATGTCGAGATCGCCAGATTGCATCGCCATGTCGGGACTCCAGAACGGCGCTGCCTTCATACCACGGCAACACGTTCCGCTCCACCGCGCGGATTTTCGATGTTATGGCCATCTCAACCTGCCTGGCGCAGGCGGAGATGGCCATCCATCAGTCAGGCGCTGGATCAGGCCGCCTTCTTCGCCAGCATGCCCTGGGCGATCAGCGTCTCAGCGATCTGCACCGCGTTCAACGCCGCGCCTTTACGCAGGTTGTCGGACACGCACCAGAACGAAATACCGTTCGGCACCGTCGGGTCCTTGCGGATGCGGCTGACATAGACCGCGTCCTCCCCGGCGCATTCCAGCTGCGTCATGTAGCCGCCGTCTTCGCGGACATCGACCACTTCCACGCCCGGGGCATCGCGCAGGATGGCGCGGGCCTGGCCGGCGGTGACGGGGTTTTCGAACTCGACGGTCACGGCTTCTCCATGCCCAATGAACACCGGCACGCGCACGCAGGTGGCGAAGACCGCGATCTTGGGGTCGAGGATCTTCTGCGTCTCGACCACCATCTTCCACTCTTCCTTGGTCGACCCGTCATCCATGAACTTGTCGATATGCGGAATGCAGTTGAAGGCGATTTCCTTGGTGAAGATCTGCGGCGGGCTCTTTTCGTGCACGAAGGACGACCGCGTATGGGCGAACAACTCGTCCATCGCTTCCTTGCCGCCGCCCGACGTCGACTGATAGGTCGAGACCACCACGCGCTTGATTTTGAACTCGTCGTGCAGCGGCTTCAGCGCCACCACCATCTGGATGGTGGAGCAATTCGGGTTGGCGATGATGCCGCGCTTGGTGAACTGGCGCAGATGGTGGGGATTGACCTCCGGCACCACGAGCGGGATGTCCGCGTCCATGCGGAACTGGCTGGTGTTGTCGATCACGATGCAGCCCTGCGCGGCGGCGCGCGGCGCGTGGATGGCCG
>CAIUPC010000161.1 GCA_903900905.1 uncultured Acetobacteraceae bacterium | reverse complement strand
CCCCCAACACAGGCCGCGCCAGCGGTTCATCCAGGGAAGGACGCCTCACGTGACTCGCATTCGATCCGCGCTCAAACTCGCCATGCTCGGCCTGTTGACCGCACTGACCGTCTCTCCCGCACAGGCCCAAAAGCAGGGCGGGACGCTGCGCATGACCCATCGCGACAGCCCCTCCAGCATGTCGATCCACGAGGAAGGCACCATCTCCGTCAACGCGCCGGCAATGTCGATCTTCAACAACCTGGTGCTCTTCGATCAGCACAAGCGCCAAAACACCCTTGACGGCATTGTCCCCGAGCTCGCCACCGCCTGGAAATGGAGCGAAGACGGCAAGACCCTCACCTTCGCCCTGCGCCAGGATGTCAAATGGCATGACGGCAAGCCCTTCACCTCGGCCGACGTCAAATGCACCTTCGACCTGCTGATGGGCACCGCGAGGGAGAACTTCAAAGTCAACTTCCGCAAAGGCTGGTACGCCAATATCGACAGCGTCGCCGTCAACGGCCCCACCGAGGCCATCGTAAAGCTGAAAGCCCCGCAGGCGGCGCTGCTCGGCCTGCTCGCCTCCGGCTTCACGCCGATGTACCCATGCCATGTGTCGCCGCGGGAGATGCGGCAAAACCCCATCGGCACCGGGCCGTTCAAATACGTCGAATACAAATCCAATCAGAGCATCAAAGTGGTGCGAAACCCCAACTATTGGAAGCCGGGCCTGCCGTACCTCGACGGGATCGAATGGACGATCATTCCCAACCGCTCCACCGCGATCCTGGCGCTGGTGGCGGGCAATTTCGACATGATCTTCCCCTATGAGCTGACCGTGCCGCTGGTGGCCGATGTGAAGAAGCAAATGCCGCAGGCGGTCTGCGACATCTCGCCGATGAACGTGGCCGCCAACGTGCTGATGAACCCGGTGCCGCCCTTCGACAATCTGGACGTGCGCCGCGCGGTCGCCATGGCGATCGACCGCAAGGCCTTCATTGACATCCAGACGGAGGGTCAGGGCGATATCGGCGCCGCCATGCAGCCGCAGCCCGAAGGCAGCTGGGGCATGCCGAAGGAAATGCTGGCCACCATGCCCGGCTACGATCCCGACGTCGCCAAAAGCCGCGCCAAGGCCCGCGCCATCATGGAGGCGCATGGTTACGGCCCCGACAAGCGCCTGGCACTGAAATTGTCGACCCGTAACATCCCGACCTACCTGGATTCCTCGATCATCCTCATCAGCCAGCTGAAGGAGATCTATATCGACGCCGAACTCGACGTGATCGAAACCGCCATCTGGGTCCCCAAACTCATCCGCCGCGAATACCAGATCGCCCTCAGTCAGGTCGGCAACGGTGTCGACGATCCGGATCAGAACTATCCGGAAAATTACGCCTGCGGCTCGCGCACCTACATGGATTATTGCAACAAAGACGTCGATGCGCTGATTGCGAAACAATCGGCCGAGCGGGACCAGACGAAGCGCAAGGAGATCGCCTGGGAAATCGACCGCAAGCTGACCGGCGAAGCGGTGCGGCCGATGATCTACTACCTCCGCGGCGGCACCTGCTGGCGCCCCGAGGTGAAGAACATCACCATCATGGTCAACAGCATCTTCAACGGCTGGCGGATGGAGGATGTCTGGCTGGACCGGTAACGGCCAAGGCCGGCCGGGTCGATCCCGGCCGGCGCTGAGCTGGCGCGATGGACGGTCGCGAATAATACCAGAGGCCTTTGAAATGGACACTCCCCCTCCCCTGGAGGGAGGGGGTTGGGGGGAGGGGTCAATCCCCCGAAACTGTGCCTTTTCACCCCTCCCCCCTCCCTCAAGGGGAGGGGAGACACCATGGGTTAACATCAGGGGCGGCTGGTATAAGCCGACTCCGCAGGAATCCGGATATTTGTTGCCCTTGAGGCCATTCTGGCAGCACCGTTATCCCGTCATGCCGACGCAGGTCGGCATCCACGCCT
>CAIUPC010000160.1 GCA_903900905.1 uncultured Acetobacteraceae bacterium | reverse complement strand
TTCGACGTGGTACGGCTCCATCTCTCCGCCAAGCCAGTTCTGCATGAACAGGCCGGCGACGCGATCGCCCACGGCGACCCGGGTGACGTCGGGGCCGAGGGCGGCCACTTCCCCGGCGCCGTCCGACAGCGGGATCAGGTTCGGCGGCACCGTGCCCCGCGCGGCGCGGCCGGCGGCGACGTTGAGGTCGCGGTAGTTCAGGCTGGCGGCGCGCATTTTAACCAGGATCTGGCCGCGCCCTGGTGTGGGGACCGGGGCGTCTTGCAGGTCCAGCGTGTCGATGCCGGCGGCCTGGGGAAAGCGGTAGAGTTTCATGATGCGGAGCTCCGTCAATAGCCGCGGGCGATGTCGAACTGGTTGGGCAAGGGTTTGCCCTCCCGATGGGCGCGCAGATTGGCCAGGAAGATATCCAGGCTGCGCGGGTTGTAGGTGGCGGGGTCGTCGGCCGAGGTATGCGGGCTGATCACCACATGCGGCGTCGTCCACAACCGGTGTCCGGGCGGCAGCGGTTCCGGCGTGAAGACATCCAGCACCGCACCGCCGATATGGCCGGAGTCCAGCATGTCGCATAGCGCGTCCTGATCGAGCAATTCACCGCGGCCGATATTCACGATCCCGGCGCCGGCGGGCAGACGCGACAGGCGGTTGCGGTCCATCAGGCCGCGGGTGCGCGCGGTCAGCGGGCAGGCGAGGACCAGGATGTCAGTGTCCGGCAGGACGCTGTCCAGCGCCTCCATGGTCAGGACGCGGGCGCAATCGGGATGCGGCGCGGTGGTGTTGCGCACGCCCGTGACCTGCATCCCGAAGCGGGTCGCGTGCCCGGCCAGGGTGCCGCCCAGCGCGCCCAGCCCGACGATGGTGATGCGCCGGCTCGCGAGGACCGAGCCCCAGAGCTTCTGCCAGCGTCCCGCCCACTGGTTTGTCGCCATTTCCGGGATGCGGTTGGCCAGCATCAGCACGGCCATGAGGCCGAACTCCCCGGCCTTGGCCTCATGCGTGCCGCGATTGTTCATCAGGATCGCCCCCGGCGGCAGCCAATCATAGGGCGCGAGGCGGTCCAGCCCGGCATTGGTGGCGAAGATGAGCTTCAGATGCGGGGCGGGGCAGGGGAAGCGCCGCTTGAGGACGCTGGCGTCGCAGACCAGCGCCTCGGCGGTGGTCATGGCTGTGGCGAAGTCGGCCTCGGTGATCCCGATGGAGACTGCGTGCCCGGTTTCGCCGGCGCGGGCCGCGGCCTCGTCCCACATGGTCTGCGAGAAATCGAAGAGCGGGTCGTTGGGTTGGTTTTGGAGATGGATGCGCATGGCGGGAGGGTGGCATTTGTGCCGGCGTTCGTCATCCCCCGCGCCGGTTATCGCAATCGCACCGTGAGCGGCCAGCGGCGGCAGGCGCCTCCACACGTCATTCCCGGGCTTGTCCCGGGAACCAATCGCGGCACCTGCGGAAACCTTGGTCCCCGGGACAAGCCCGGGGATGACGCGGGTTTGGCGCCCTGCGATGACGTGGGTTTGGCGCCCTGCGATGACGTGGGTTTAGCGCCCTGCGATGACGGCGATTGTTCGCACTGGGGATGACGGGGGCCGAAGCCCCCGCGCCCCCTTAGTTCAACCGCAAATCCAAAATATGCTTCGGATCGGCCTGCAGCTCACCCTTCTCCACCGCCTTCACGATATCCACCAGCGCAGCGTTCGCCGGGGTGGAAATGCCGATCTCCTTGCCTTTGCGGACGATCAGGCCGTTGAGGAACTCGATCTCGGTGCGGCGGCCCTTCACCATGTCCTGGCCCATCGACGGGCGGTGCTCACCGCCGCCGGCCTTAGCGACCTCGGCCAGGCGGTGCTCATCGTATTCGCGGGTCGCCGCCGCATCGCCTTCACCGGCGCGGGCGATGATTTCGGGGTCGATGTGGTGCACTTCTTCCAGCTGATAGCCCAGCGCCTGGCCGACACGGATGGCCTCACTGCCCAGGCGGGCGCCGAAGCGGCGCAGCGCGTCGTTGGTCAGGATCTGCTTGCTGATCAGACCGGTCGAGGCGGACATGCCGTTCGCCATCGCGTTCGTCACCAGCTTGGACCAGCGCTCACCCCAGATGTTCGAGGTCGCCAGCGCCGAGTCGGACAGCGCCACCAGGCGGGTCACTTCGGTCAGGCGATCGGTGATGCGGCCATGCACCTCCCCGGCGCGGAAGACGGTGTGCTTATCGCCGCTCTTGCCGGCAGCGCGCTTGACATGGCCGGGTTCGGCCAGATCGACGGTGATGGAGCTGGCGATGCAGCCGAGCACCTTGCCCCAGCCCACGACGCCGGCGATGGTTTCCTCGTTCATGCAGTTCTGCAGCGACACCACGAAGCCGTTCGGCGCCAGGTACTGGGCGATCATCGTCGTCGCCCATTCGGTGTCGTAGGACTTCATGCAGACGAAGGCCATGTCGAACGGCTTTTCCTTGGCGGCGGTCTGCAACTCCGTCAGGTGCAAGGCGCGGACCGGCGTGCTCCATTCCGGCACGTCGCGCAGATGCGAGACCTTGAGGCCCTTGGCCTTCATGGTTTCGACGTTTTCCGGCCAGGGATCGATGAAGGTGATGTCTTCCCCGGCGCGGGCCATATGGGCCCCGGCGTAGGCGCCCACGGCGCCCGTGCCCATGACTGCGATCTTGTAACCCATTGTCGTTTCCTCCTGCTTCGGTCAGCGTTGCCGCCAGTGTGACGCGATACGCCAGAAAGGCAACCGTACCGCCCGGACATGGCGGAAAATCCGCCTCTCGGTTACGGTGACTCCACGTCCGGGGAGAGGCCAATGCGCACGATCGAACTGCTGAGCATCCAGCGAATCAGCGGCGCCGATAAGGCGCAAATTCAGGCGGTCGATCCCGCGATCCGGCTGACCGATGCCGGCGGCTGGTTCGATGGCGAAATTCGCGAGACCTGGCCGGCTTTCACCGCCACCCGCTACCTCGCCCCCAACGCCAAGGGCGCCGGCACCCGTGACGAACGCGATCGGCTGCTGGCCGGGGCCGAGGTGATCCTGGGCGGCTGGCCCTTTCCGCTCGATCTGCGGGCCCGCGCGCCGCGCCTGAAATGGTTCCATCAGCGTCCCGCCGGGGCCAGCAACCTGCGGTTCGGCGACCTCTGGGGCAGCGACGTGCTGGTCACCACGTCCCGCGGGGCGGGGAACACGCTGGCGATGGCGGAATATGCGATCGCGGGCATCATGCACTTCGCCAAAGGGCTGCACCGCGCCCGCATCGATGCTGACAAAGCGGGGTTCGACCATCGCGCCTACCAGCCTTTGTCGATCGAGGGGAAGACGCTGTGCGTTATCGGCGCCGGCGGTATCGGCCGCGATGTCGGGCGCCTGGGGGCGGCGCTGGGCATGCGCGTCGTCGGCACCCGCCGCCACCCCGATTCCGCCGCGCCGCTGCCGGATGGGTTCAGCGAACTGGCCGGCACCGATGCGCTCGACCGGTTGTTGCCGATGAGTGATTTCGTGGCCGTGTGTTGCCAATGGACGCCAGAGACCACCCATCTGATCAACACCGCGCGCCTGGCGATGATGAAGCCGGGCGCGATCCTGGTGAACGTCGCCCGCGGCGAAATCGTCGATGAGGACGCCGTGGCGGCGGCGCTGGCCAGCGGCCATCTGCGCGGCCTGGTCATGGACGTCTATACCGGGGAGTTTGATGGCCCGCCGCCGGAAGTGCTTTGGCGGGACCCCCGGGTTCTCGTCACCCCGCATATCTCGGGGATGACCGATCAGAACCGGCATGGTGCGATCCAGATCTTCTGCGAGAACCTGCGCGCCTATCTGGATGGCGCGCCGCTTCGGAATGCGATCGACTGGGACCTGGGGTACTGAGGGCCACCCGGGCTGACCGTTACCGGTCAGCCCATCGGGGTTTTATCGCTTACCCAACGCATCCAGCCGTTGCTGGGCTTCTTTCCGAATGGCCTCTTCATCGGTTCTCTGGATGACTTTGCGGTAGACGTCCCGGGCGAAGTCAGCCGAGGCCGGTGGATTGGCGTAATTCGACTTCGGATCGTAGAGCTTGCCCAGTTCGAGCATCGCCGGCGGGTAATCCGCGTGCGGCTGCACCGATAGCGCGCCGACGGCATCGTCGCTGCGCCCGATCTTGATCCAGATCTTCGCGACGCAGACCGCATCGGCGGAGGGGGTCCCGATCGGCAGTTCGAATAGCGAGCCCGGGTTCACGATATTGCCGCATCGCGGCCCGGCTGGGGCGGGCTTGGGCGCTGGGGCTGGCGTTTGCACAGGCGCTGGCGCCGCGGCGGTTTGCACGGGCGCGGGTGGCTCAGGCACCGGCACCGGTACTGGTGCCGGCACTGGCTCAGACACCGGCGCCGGCACTGGCGGGGGCGCCGGTGTCGCGACCGGTGCCGGCGCGGGTGGTGGCGGCGGCGGCGCGGCTGCCTGACTGACGGCGGGCGCGGGTGGCGGCGCGATCGCGACAATCGGCGGATTGGGCGGCTGGTCCTTGGTACCGCCGCTGAGCAGATAGGCAATGCCCATCGCGGATGCCAGGAACGCCGCGATGGCCAGCACGACCGGCTTAACCGGCACATCTTTCTGCGGAATGATGACGGGCGCTTCAGCGGCGTCACCGGCGGCCGCATCCTGCATTGCCGGTGCCGCGATCGGCCGGGGCGCTGGCGCGACCGGCTGCGGCCGTGGCGCGGGTGGCGGCACGGCGGCGGGTGCCGGACGCGGGGGAGGTGGCGGCGGTGGCGGCGGCGGAGCCGGCCGTTCGGGCGGCCTTGCCACACGCGGGCGTACTGCCGCTGGCTTGACCGGCTCATCCGGCAGGCCGCTGATGGGCACCGGCATCATGGGGATGCTGGTTTTATCGGAAGATGCCGGGGTCTGCGGCAGTTCACCGTCGCCGGGTTCGCGGATGGTATCGGGCAGCAACAGTTCCGGCACCTGCTCACCGGTTTGCAACAGCGTGAAGGTGAACGGCCCCTGGTCGAGCAGCAGGGTCACTTCCGGCCCGACGACAATCCACAGGATCCGCCGTTCAACGTCCCATCCGGCTGTCAGGCTGCGGCATTCCGCGAATTTCGTGTCCCAGCCGCCTGGGCCGAGATAGAGGGTCTTGCCGTCTCCCTGACTCAGGACGCTGAAGCGCGAAGACACCGGTCTGCGTCGCAGCCCATGGACCAGGAATAAGCCATGAAACGCGCGATGTGGTTCGCACGGAACGATTTCGACCTCGATCATCCGGCTGACACATCCCACAGGCAGAGGTTAGGCGGCATAGTTGGCATCCGCGCGATTATCGCATCCATACCCGCGACACGGGCATTGATGCGCTGGTCCTACATCATTTTGCCGGTCGTACCCAAGCCTCCACACGCTGGTTCAGGAAGCGTGCGTTCGGATCGAGGTTACAGGCCACCGGTGCGGCCGGGCCGACCCCGACCGCGACGGCCGGATTGAGCGAGAAGGCGGCGGCGAGGGAGTCACGCATGGCCAGTGCCCGGCCACGTGAGACCTCGCGATTAGCGGTATAGTCGCCCTGCGCCTGCGTGAAACCGATGAGTACCAGCTCCATCTTATTGTAGGGGGCGATGTTCATGAGGGACGCCAGACGCTGCAGATCGTCTTGCGCGCGGTTGTCGAGTTCGTCCGAACCCGGCTGGAAGCGGAAGGTGAGGGGCAGGCGCGAAGCGCCCTGGGTCGCATCCTCGAAGGCATGGATATCGTTCGGCCGCACCCGGGTCCGGCCGCCATCCAGCGCCTCCCCGGCGCTATCGAGCCGCGCGCCGGTGTAGGAATCCGGCGGCGAGCTGACGCGGAAGTTGACGAAACCACCGGCCTCGATCACGCCCTGCGCCGCGTCGGAACGGGCATATTCCAGGAACCGGGCGACTTCTTCTTTCGCGGTTGGCGGCGCGTAGAAATACAGGCGCCGCGTCAGCGGGTATTCTTCCGATTTGACCGTGAAGTTAGTCGGCAGGACCGCGGTGCCACATTCGGTGCCGACGCCCATGACTTTGGCGTTACGCACACCGGAGAATCCGACAAAGCCGATGGAGCCCGGGCTGTTGGCGATCTCGTCCGCCAGTTCAGATGCCGAAACGAAAGTCTTTTTCAGGACCGGCTGTACCGTCTTCTGGCACTCGGTGGAGTCCGCCATGCCCATGACCTGGGCGCAGAAGGCGTCGAAGGTGCCGGAATTCAGGCCCGAGCTGAACGGCGTCACCGGCAGATCGGGACCGCCAACGGCCGCCCATGTCTTGATCTTGCCGGAGAAAATGTCGCGGATCTGCGCCAGTGTCAGCGCTTTGATCGGGTTACGCGGGTGGACGGCGGCGACCATGGCATCCAGGCCGATCACGTTTTCCCAGGTCTTGGACATCATCTGCTCAAGCGTGGGGACGTTGTTCGCGCCTTTCTTGCGGGCATCGTCGAGATCGCTTTGCCGCACCTGGCGGGACGCCATCCAGATATCGGCCTCACCGGCCAACAGCTTACGCAGGCCGGTCGATGTGCCATGCGCCTCAATGTGCGTGCGCAGCGATTTGTCGCCTTCCGAACCCAGGGAGACGATTTCGTATTCGTCGGGATCGGGGCTGGTGACGGTGCGCGAGCCCGGCAGTTTCTGACGCTTGGCATAGTCCACCGCCAGGTCGCCGGCCAGTTTTTCCCCGATCAGATTGGAACCGGCCATCCTGATCGTGGACACCGACTGAGCCTGCGCGGGCAGCGCCAGGGTTCCCGCCAGCGCCAGCGACAGCAGAACGGTCCTGAAATTGATCATCGCACCCACACCTCTACCCGGCGGTTCAAATTGGCATTCTCGGGGCTGGTGTCACATGCGACCGGCCCGAGGGGACCCGCGCCCAAAACCGCTGCCGGCTGAACGCCGAGCGCTTTCAGGCGCTGTTCGACTTCCAGGGCACGGCGGAGCGACAGTGATGCATTGGCCTCGAATTCGCCATCGCTGCTGCTGTGTCCGACCAGCGTGATCGATTTGCCGGCGCCGGCCTGGCGCGTCCAGTTCAGCAGCCGTTCCAGATCCGCCACGCCGCGGCTATCCACCCCGGATTTGCCGGACTCAAACCGGATGGTGATTGACAGCCGTTGTGCCCCGGCCAGCGCCGCCTTCAACGCCTCCTCCCGCGCGGGCGCGGAAGGCGGGATCGGGAGCGCCACGCCAGCGGGGCTTTTGGGCGCGTAAGGTGCCAATGCCGCCGCCGGAGCGGTATCCAGGATGGGATCGAGATTGACAAAGCCCGCCCGCCTGATCGCGGGCTGCGCTGCGGGCGAGAGCGAGAACTTTACGAAGTCATCCGCGAGTGGCGAGTGTTTATCGGCCAGATAAAAATACAGCCGCCGGGACAGCGGGTATTCTTCGGTCTTGACCTGGAATGCCGAGGGTTCGGCGGCTGGCAGGCCGCACTCGCTGGCGATTCTGACCGGTTTGGCATTGCGCGCCGAAGCGATGCCGACAAAGCCGATAGCGGCGGGATCGGACGCCACGGCATCGGCGAGGTCTTCGCTCGATTCCTGCAGTTTGGCGGTCTTTAGCAGCGTGCCGGCCTTGTTAAAGACCCGTTGTTGGATCAACTCGAAGGTGCCGGATTTGTCGTCATGGCCATAGACGGTCACGGGCAGGTCGGGGCCCCCGACCTCTGACCATCGGGTGATGGCGCCGCTGAGCAGGTCGCGCAATTGCGCCGCGGTCAGCGTCTGCACCGGGTTCGTCCGGTGCACGATGAAGGCGATCCCGTCCAGCGAAATGACATTTTCGTTGCCGGGACGCTGCATTTCGCCAACCCGCGCGGCGGCCATCGCGCGTGCTTCGACCGGATCGATCCGGCGGGAAGCCATGCCGACATCGGCCTTGCCAGTTTGCAAATCGGTGAAAGCCGAGGCGGAGCCGTGGCCCTTGATTTCGCCCCGCAGGAGGCGGCTGCTTTCGGCGGCCTGGAGAACGATGGTTCGTTCTTCGACGGTGGGGGCCTGCTCTTCCTTCGCTGCCCGAAGCCGGGCATCGGCGCCATAGGCGGTCAGCAATTCCGGCACCAGCTGCATGCCCACGGGGTTGGAGCCGGCGAAGCGAAGGACGCCCCCGCGCTGCTCGATCTTAAGCCGATCGGCCCGATCCGCCGTGGGCGGGGGCGGCGTGGGGAGTGCTGAAGGACGCCCTGGGCCGGCCGGCGCCGCGACCGGCACACGAACGCCGGGGGCGCCAGACTGCGCCAGCACGGGCCGCGCGGCCAAACAGGTCAGACCTAACAGCAGCACATGCGACGGTTTCATGTCGATCCTAAGGTTCAGCGCAGACGTTGCAGGCGGAGCTCATCGGGAATGGCCTGACCACAAGGGACACTGCCGGTGTCATAATTTTTTGGTGCCGAAAGTTGCCCATGGTCGAGGATCATCAAGGACAACGCGATATTCGCCTGAGGTCCATTGCCGCAGTAGGGCAGCGCCGGATGCGAGCCGCGGGAGACGAAGTCGAATCTGAAGGTAAACAGACCGCCTTCCTTCGGGCGCGATGTCTCATCGACGACATAGGATTGCTCACCGGTGGAGCCGGGTTCGGCGGCATCGGTGACGACGTCCATCTGGCCGATGCCGCGATCCAGCGCGGTGTTCCGCGCTTCCGGGTGAATATCGCCATAGCCGCCGATACGGCGGCCGGGCTCGATCACGTGCAGATCGAGGCGCACCGGATCGTGCCAGCGCAGGATGGCCCGGTAGACCTTGGCGATGTCGGGAAAGCTGACCTGACAGCGGATGGCGCCGAACTCTCCGCCGCGAACGACCACCTTATTCTCGGCCCCTACGAGCGCGAAATTAATGGTCGCCTGTCCATTGGCATCGAAACGGGTCGCGTAGGTTTCGTCATCATACTCAACCCGCACCACCTGATTGCGGCGGCTGGGTGTGCTGGCGATCACGGCGGTGCCGCGGCCATGATCCTGGGTGAGTGTCACGCGGGTCCCGGGATCTTCGGATTTCGCACAGATGCCGGCGACCTGGGCCGCGGCTGGGCCGGTCAGAAACAAGCCGAGCGCCAGAACCGGCCAACCGGCGAACCGCGCGACCGGCATGGTGCTGTCAGGCGTTGTCCGGCGAAACCGATTCATGAGGGGCATGTCACACGTCACCGATCAATAGAGTTACATGGGCCCGGGCGTGCCGGCCGGACAACGGCGACAAGACGTTTATGCCGTCGAACCTGTGTAATCCGCTACGGGGTCGCTGGTACCGCGTCAACCCCATGTGAACGACGGATCCGTGACAGGCCATGCATAATATAGGGGCCGGGACCGCATGAGCCTGCCGCGCCGAACTGTCAGCTCGCGAATGCGGCATACCCCCCCCTGTTCACAACCTCGGGTATTATGACCGGCCGCGCCTTCGATTGGCAAGTGGCCGCGTGTTAATACCCGGCGAGGTGCGGTCAGGCCGGGATTCGGCCCATCATCACTGAGACATCGCGCGCCATTTCCAACGCCTGCTCCGGCTCCATCGCGATCGCGCGGTAGAAGGTTCGCTTTGTCTGGGTCAGGAACTCCTGATTCCACCCGGCCAGTTTTTCGGCCATCGCCAGGGCGGTGTCCAACAGCGCCTCGTCCGGCACGACCCGATTGACCAGACCGAGTTCATAGGCCCGGGCCGGCAGCATGTTCTCACATAATGTCAGAAGCTCGAATGCTACCTTACGTGCCATCAGATGAACGGCCTGCGCCGTGACGGTGGTTGCCGTCAGGCCAGCTTTCAACTCTGGGTAGCCGAACCGCGCGCTTTCCGCCGCCACGACGAGGTCGCTGCCGAATGCCAGGCCCGCCCCCGCGCCCAGCACATAGCCATGCACGGCGGCGATGATCGGCTTGTCGACGCGCGCCAGCAATTTGGTGAGCGCGATGTTGGTGTCCCCATGGCGGATCAGGTTGGGCCGGTTTTCGGTGGTCAACGGCCGCGGCACGGATGTATCGGCCCCGGCGCAAAAGGCGCGCCCGGCGCCGCGCAGGATGATGCACGAGATCGCCGTGTCCGCCTGCGCCGCCACCAGCGCGTCCGTCAGCGCATGCACCAGGTCGGCGTTTAGCGCGTTCAGCTTCGCCGGCCGGTTCAGAGTCAGCAGGCGGATCGCGCCGCGGGTTTCGCTCAGCAATACGTCGTCCATGGAACGATCCTCCCTGGTTGGGTCAATTAGCCGCCGATAATGAACTGCTTCGCCTGGGCGTCATAATCGCCGTAGCCCAGGGTCGCGCGCAGTTCGGCCGGGGGCAGGGCGCTGGCGGCTTCGTTGTTGCCGGCCAACAGCGCGTCGAGCCCGGCTTTGATGCCGGCGGCGGCGGGCGACAGCATCCCGGTCGGATAGGTTCCGATCTTGAAGCCGAGGGCCTGGGCTTCGGTGCGCGACGGGGTGGCGCGGGGGGCGCCGGGGGACAGCACGGCGAAGGACGGGCGGCCCTGGGCGGCAGCGACGGCGCGACGGATCTCAGCGTCATCGGCCGGGGAGTCGAGGAACAGGATGTCCGCGCCCTCCTCAACGTACATCTCGATCCGGGCCACCGCCTCATCGATGCCCTGGGTCGGACGGCAGTCGGTGCGGGCGAGGATCATGATCCCCGATTCTTTCGCGGCCTGCACGGCGGCGCGGATCTTCATGCGGGCTTCTTCGCGCGGCAGGCAGGGCTTGCCGGCGGCGGTGAGGGCACGCGGGGTGATCTTGTCCTCAATCAGGATCGCGGCGGCGCCGGCGCGGCCATAGGCGCGGACGGTGCGCTGGACGTTCATCGCATTGCCGTAGCCGTGGTCGCCATCGGCCAGGATGAGCAGGTCCGGCGCGGCGGCATGCACCATGTTATAAGAGTCGAACATCTCGGCGAAGGAGATCAGATCCAGGTCCGGCCCGCCCAGGCGGCTGGCGGCGACGCAGGAACCCGACAGGAACGCGGTCTTGAAGCCGGCGGCGGCGGTCATTTTCGCGGTCAGACCATCCCATACGGCGGGCATGGTGACGAGGCCGGGTTCATTGGCCAACAAAGCGCGCAGGCGATCGGGGGCGGTCATGGGGTTTCCTTTGGCGTTTCTGATCCGGGCGGAAGGATAAGTCAGTTCGTCCCGGTGTCCAAGCGCGGGGCAGAATGCCTGTGCGTCCGTGTTGCCAGCAGGCACGAAGCATGGCATCAGCCGCCCACGCTACCGATGAGTAGCATTGCTTGCCGTATCGATGGGAGAGGACCACCACATGACCGCGATTTCGCGCACCGGCCTGAACCGGCGTACCCTTTTGGCTGGCGCGGCGGCCGGCGTTCTCGCCGCCCCGCATGTCAGCCGCGGCCAGGGCAAAGAACCCATCAAGATCGGCATGCCGACGGTGCTGTCGGGCCGCTTCACGGTTGTCGGCGATAGCGCCCGCGGCGCGGCGGGGCTGGCGATCGATGCGTTCAACGCGGCCGGTGGCCTCGATGGCCGGATGATCGAGCTGATCGCCCGCGACGACAAGGCCCGCCCGGACGAAGCCGCGCGCGTGGTGCGCGAGCTCCTGAACGCCGACGGATGCCATCTGCTGATCTCCTCCTCCACCACCGCCGGGGCTTTCGCCATTCAGGAGGTGCTGCGCGAGACCGGGCATCTGTGCATTCAGACGATCTCGGAGACCTCGTCGCTGACGGCGGACCCGAAGATCCGGCTGCCGAACGTGTTCCGCGGTGCGCGCCAGGTCGTGCACGATGCCATCGCCGGCGCGTCCTATGCGGGCAAGGTCGCGAAAGAGCGCGGGCTGAAGAAGTGGATGACCAATTCGCCCGACTTCGCCTATGGCCGTGATGCGACCGGCCAGTTCGTCGAAAGCCTGAAGAAGATCGCCCCCGATACGACCATTATCGGGGAGGCCTGGCCGAAATTCATGGCGCCGGATTACACGGAAAGCCTGACGCAAGTGCTGACCGCCAAGCCCGACGCGCTGTTCACCGCCCATTCCGGCGGCGATATCGTGGCGTTCATGGATCAGGCGAAGCTGTACAACATCTTCGACAAGGTGCCGATGTTCACGCCGAACCTCGCGGACCTGACCTCGATCAAGCAGATCAAGAAACTGCCGCCGGATGTGCGCTCGGGCACGCGCTACCTCGCGACCTATCCCGATACCGCCGCCAACCACGACTGGCACGATGCCTATGTGAAGCGGAATGGCGGAGAGCCGTCGAACTGGTCGTGGGAAACCGCCGCCGGCACCGCTTTCCTGCTGGAAGCGATCAAGAAGACCAAGAGCCTGGATGCGAAAGTGCTGGCCGAGGCGCTGCGCGGCATGACCATCGACAGTCCCTTCGGTGTCGGCGGCAAGCTGACGATGCGGGCCGAGGATCAGACCCTGATCAATTACGCGATTGGTTGGGGTTCGGTGCTGGCGGAGCCGCCGTACCTGAAGGACATACAGGACACCAACTGGAGCGAGATCTTCCACTACGAGACCGAGTGGAAGAAGTCGAAGGGGTTCATTTGATCGGGGGATGGCACCTGCTGGCGGATGGCAGGTATCGGCCTTCATCTTGACTCGTCATGGCCCGGACAAGCCGGGCCTTGACGTTGGAAAACATCAGCCGGCGCTGTTACCCGGATGGTCCACCCTCGAGTCACGCCCCTGCCGCGACGATTTTCTCGCAAATGCGCCCTTTATAGAGCTTGAACAATGAACCTCGACGCCTTGATCGATTGCTTCAGCGCCTCCGCATGCGTGGTGACGCAGGTTTCCTCCGGGCTGATCATCGGCATGTTGATCTTCATGGTGGCCTCCGGCGTCACGCTGATCTTCGGCGTGCTGGGGGTGGTCAACTTCGCGCATGGGGCGCTGTATATGCTCGGCGCCTATTTCGCGCTGACCGCCTATTGGGTGACCGACAGTTTCACCATGGCGGTGCTGGCCGGTGCCATCGGGACCGGGCTGTTTGGCATTGTGTTCGAGCGATTGTTCATCAGCCGGGTCTACGGCGCCGACGTGCTGTCGCAGCTGCTGGTCTGCTACGCCTTCGTGCTGATCCTGGACGACGCGGTGAAGGCCATCTGGGGCGGGGACTTCCTGTCGATGGGCATGCCGGAGGCCTTTGCCCTCCCGCCGCTGATGATCGCCGGGGGATTCGTGCCGCCCTTCTATGCCTTCCTGACGGCGTTCGCGGTGGCCTCGGCGATCGCGCTCGCGGCGCTGCTGGGGCTGACGCGCTTCGGCAAGATCGTTCGCGCGGCGGCGGTCAACCGGCAGATGGTGGGCGTGCTGGGGATCAACACCTCCCTGGTCTATGCGCTGATCTTCGGCCTGGGCGCGGCGCTCGCCGGGGCAGCGGGGGCCTTGGCCGCGCCAGTGCGGTCCGCCACGCCGGGCATGGGCTTCGATATCCTGATCGAGAGCTTCATCGTCACCGTTATCGGCGGCATGGGCTCCATCGCCGGCGCCGTCGTCGGCGCCATCCTGATTGGTCTGATCCGCGCCTTCGGTACCGTGGGTTTCCCCCTGGCGACGGAGGGCGTGACCTTCGCGATGATGGCCGTGGTGCTGCTGGTCAAACCGGCCGGCCTGTTCGGCAAGGCGGGGCGTTGAGATGACCGCACGGCTTGAACTCATTCTGGGCGCGGTCTTCGCCGCCGTCCTGATCACCATCGGCCTGTCGCTGGGCGACAAGGCGGTGATCGATGTGCTGATGCGGCTGTCGATCTTCAGCCTGCTGGCGCTCTCTTTGAATATCCTTGTCGGCTACACCGGGCTGGTGTCCTTCGGGCATGCGATGTTCTTCGGCTTCGGCGCCTATGTGTTCGGCCTGCTGATGCAGACCAACGCGATCTCCATCCCGGCGGCGGCGGCGGTGACGCTGCTCGCGACCTGCGTCTGGGGCGCGGTGTCGGGCGCGCTGTGTATCCGGCTGACGGAGATCTATTTCTCCTTCCTCACCTTGGCCTTCCAGATGCTGCTTTACTCCGTCATCGCCGGCTGGGTGTCGCTGACCGGCGGCGATCAGGGGCTGATGGGTGGCATTCCGCGCCCGCCGTTCCTGGGTATCGACCTGGCGCAGCCGCGGCAGTTGTTCGTGCTGACGGTGATCGTGTCGGTGCTATCGGCGCTGGCGATCCGCCAGATCGTGCAGTCGCCCTTCGGCTACGCGCTGCGCATGATCCGCGACAACGCGGAACGGGCGCGGTTCCTCGGCGTGCCGGTGCAGCGCTACAAGCTGCAGGCCTTCGTGCTGTCGGGCATCTTCGGGTCTTTGGCCGGGATTCTCATGAGCCTCTATGTCTCCGGCGCTTATCCGAAC
>CAIUPC010000159.1 GCA_903900905.1 uncultured Acetobacteraceae bacterium | reverse complement strand
GGGATGATGGCGCGGCCGCGGGCGATTTCCGAGCGCACGAATTCCGGGGTGATGAAGGCGGGGATCGCCGCGCCGAAGCTTTCGCCATCGGCCACGCGGGCTTCCGCGCCCTCGATCATCTTGGTGCGGCCCATGTTTTCGCGATGGGCGACGTAGATCATCTCTTCGGTAATAATGCCGGCCTTGGCATATTCATACTGGGTGACGATCTGGCCGGGCTTGGCGCCGTAGATGGGGATGGTGGCCGGGCATTCCGGAACCAGCTTGTCCTGGCCGATATTGCCGTTGTCTTCCGGCTTCACCGCGCGCGGCTGGATCCGATCGAATCCGCGCTTCGCGAGCCATTCCGCCCGTATCGGCGGCAGACCGGCTTCCAGGTCGATCGTCACACCGGTTTCGGTGTAGATGCCCGAGCAATCATAGGCGCGGTAGGGCTCTTCTTTGGCGGAGGGGTCCAGCGCGATCTCGCGGAACGGCACCCGAATATCGGGGCGGCCTTCCGGGCTGGTGTAGATTTTACGCGAACCGATGATCGGGCCGGTGGTGACCGAACTCGGGCGGGCGGCGGACTTCGTCTGGACCGTCATGGACCTCTCCTTGGGCGTCGTCTGCGGGCGGGACAGCGGACGGACGGAGGGTCTGGAGCGGGTCCCCGTCCCTACGCCGGCATGACCCGGTTCAGGTTCAAGGGTCACCGTGCCTCCGGTTGGTCCGGTCTTCACGGTCTCTCAGCCCCCTGCGGCGGGGCTCCCCTCGGCGAACGGCAATTGTGCGGCGGGATGGGGGGCGGTGTCAAATGCCGCATCTTCATCATCAACGCGGTGGACCGCCAACGCGGCACCCGGCATAGTGGCTTTAACGACAAAGGTTCCAGTTCAACGCGGCTGGAGACGTTCAGGGAGGTTCAAATCAATGCGGTTTTGGGGTTTGTCAATTGCGCTCGCTTGCGGCTTGTTCAACGCTGCGGGACCCGTGCGCGCGGCGGATCAGCCGGTCGCCCTGAATACCGACGCATCGATTGTCTATTACGACATGGCGGGGAATGAAACGCTCGACCCGGCTGAACCGCAGAACAACAGCACCTACTCCCACGAAGCGCTGCTGGCCATCTATGAGCCTTTGATCCGGTTGGACGATGCCGGCGTGCCTGGCCCGGGCCTCGCCGATTCCTGGACGCGCAATGACGATCTGACGGAAATGACGCTGCATCTGCGGCCCGGTGCGAAGTTCCATGACGGCACGCCGGTCAATGCCGCCGCGGTGGTGGCTAATTTCGCGCGCAGCACGGCCCTCGGGCGCCGCGCCGGTGGCACGGTGATCGATGCGTTCGCTTTGATTTCCTCGTTTGAGGCGATTGGCGACGATACCGTTAAGATCAAGCTCAAAGCCCCGAACGGTCAGATCGAATACTGGTTCGGCGGCACCGCGGGGATGATGATCAGCCCCGCAGCGTTGAAAGAAGGCGCTTTCGGCGGCACGCTGACCGCGATCGGCGCCGGCCCCTACAAGCTGAAGAAATTCGACGCCAACGTCACGACCTTGATGACTCGTAACGAGGACTATTGGGGCGGCACCAAGGGACGCCCGGCCGGGTTTGAGCATCATTACGTTCCCGATGGACGGGCCCGGCTGAACGCCCTGCGCTCCGGCCAGGCCAATATCGCGCTGATCGATGCCCGCCAGATTCCGGAGGCGAAGGGCGCCGGCCTCGCCATTCAGGTGGTCGAGAAGAATGCCATGTGGGACATTTACCCCAACCTGAAGAAGGGGCCCTTGGGCGATCTGCGCATCCGGCAGGCGATCATGCACGCGATCGACCGCGAAGCCATCGCCGAGGCCCTGACCTTCGGCAGCGCCCATCCGACGCAGCAGATCTGGTCGAGCAAATCGCCGTTCTATGTCAAGGAACTCGATAACCGCTATCCGTTCGACCAGGCCAAGGCCAAGAAGCTGATGGCCGACGCCGGGTACAAGGATGGGTTTGAACTGTCGCAACTGCTGCTCAACAACAGCGAATACCGCCAGATCGGTGAAGCCCTGCAGGCCAACCTCGCCGAGGTCGGCATTCGTATCAAATTCGATGTCGTCGACGTCTCGCAATTCCCGCTGTTTTTCAAACAACCCCCACGCGGCGACATTCTGATGGCGCGTTATGGCGGGCGCAGCGATCCGATTCAGTCGGTCTACGAATTGGTGGGCACGGGCGGTTCCTATGCGCCGGGCGGTGCGGCCAGCCCGGAAATCGATGCGCTCCTGAACAAGGTGCGCGGCATGGCGGCGAGCGACCCCAAACGCGTTGAGGTCATGCAGCAGCTGGCGCGTGAGGTCTCCGAAATGGCGGCGACTCTGCCCATCATTTCACGCGCCAATATCTATGCCACCAAACCGGGCTGCATCCTGAACCTGCAGCCTTACCTTCCTTCGGGCGACGATCGGTTCAACGACGTCCATATCGCGGCGAGCTGCAAATGATGCGCTGGATTGTCATGGCTTTGGCGCTGGGCCTCGCGGCGCCGGCGCAGGCGGCGGATGTCAACACCGCCGCGACGCTGATTTATTATGACGCGGTCGGGAACGAAACGCTCGACCCCGCCGAACCGCAAAGCGGCAGCAGCTTCTCGCAGGAAGTGCTGCTGGCGCTGTACGACACGCTGGTGCGGCTCGATCCCGGCGGCACGCCAACACCGGGCCTGGCGGAATCCTGGCAGGCGGCGCCCGATCTGGGTTCATACACCTTCGTGCTGCGCAAGGGCGTGAAATTCCACGATGGCACGGACCTTACGGCCGCCGTCGTGAAGAAGAATATCGACCGCAACATGGCGCTCGGTTCGCGTTCCAGCGGCGCGATGGTTGATTCGCTGAAGGCCTTCGGCAGCGTCGAGGTCACCGGGACCCACGAATTCAAGCTGCTGCTGAAAACCCCCAGTGGGCAAATCCCCTATATTTTCGGCGGCATCGCCGGAATGGTCGCGAGCGAGGCCTCGGTGACCGGCGACGCGTTCGGAACCAGTTTCAAGCCCGTCGGCTCAGGGCCGTACAAGCTGAAATCCTTCGAATCCAACGTTAAAACCATCATGACGCGCAATGATGACTATTGGGGCGGCACCGCCGGCCGGCCGGCCGCGTTCGAGCATCATTACGTGCCCGACGGGCGGGCGCGCCTGAATGCGGTGCGCTCCGGTCAGGCCAATGTGGTGCTGATCGATCCGCGGCAAATTCCCGAAGCCAAGGGCGCTGGACTGACGACGCAGATCAACGAGAAAAATGGCGTCTGGGACATCTACGTCAACCTGAGCCGCGCGCCCCTCGACAACCTCAAAGTCCGTCAGGCCTTCATGCACGCCGTCGATCGGCAGGCGCTGGCCGACGCGCTGAGCTTTGGCAGTTCCAAGCCCACCGTGCAGTTCTTCGCGCAAAGCTCGCCGGTCTACGATCCGGACTTGGAGAAAATATATCCCTACGACCCAAATAAGGCGAAGGCTTTGCTGGCGGAGGCCGGGTTCAAGGATGGTGTCGATATCACCCACCTGTTGCTCAATACCACCGAGTATAAGCAGCTGGGTGAGGCGCTGCAGGCGATGCTTGGGGAATCCAACATTCGCATCAAGTTTGATGTCGTCGATGCCTCGCAGTTCAACCTGTTTCGCAGGCCGCCCTATCGGGGTGATTACCTGATGGCGCGTTGGGGCGGGCGGGCCGATCCGTTGCAGGTTTTCCAGGAATTGATCGCCACCGGCGCGACCTATAACCCCGTTGGCGTTGCCCATCCGCAGATCGATGTGCTGATCGAAAAGGCGCGCGGCCTATTGCCGAATGATCCGGCCCGACTGCCTATCCTGCGCCAGATCGCACGGGTTTCGGTGGAGAATGCGGCGCACATGCCGTTGATGACCCGCTCGAACGTGTACGCGTTCAAGCCCGGCTGCATTCAGGGGCTGGTGCCGTATTTGCCCATTGGCGACGACCGGTTCAATGACGTCCAGATTGGAGCGAAATGCAAATGATCAGAAAGATCATCCCGGCCGTCGCCGGGCTTGCCCTGTGGGCTGGACTGTCCGCGCAAGCGGCTGAGCCTAATCCCGCCGGCTCGGTCATTTACTTCGACGCGGTCAGCAACCAGACCCTCGACCCGCGGGAGCCGCAGAATAACAGCAGCTTCGCGCAAGGTCCGATCATGGCGATCTTTGACGCGCTGGTCGCGTTGAACAATATCGGTGAGCCCACGCCGGGCCTCGCGGAGTCCTGGAAATACAACGCCGATCTGACGGAGATCACGCTGAATTTGCGGCGTGGGGTCACGTTCCAGGACGGCACGCCATTCAACGCCGCCGCCGTGGTGCGTAATTTCCAGCGTACGACCGAACTTGGCATGCGAGCCGGCTACGCGGCACTGGAAACGGTCAGCCAGATCGCGGCCATGGAAACGCCCGATGATCATACGGTGCGGCT
Organism: uncultured Acetobacteraceae bacterium; assembly: GCA_903900905.1. Classification (GTDB taxonomy): domain Bacteria; phylum Pseudomonadota; class Alphaproteobacteria; order Acetobacterales; family Acetobacteraceae; genus Rhodopila. The sequence continues at coordinate 1,962 of CAIUPC010000159.1, read as the reverse complement.
GAAACTAAAGACCCCGAACGGGCAGATGCCGTACCTTCTGGGCAGCCAGGGCGGCATGATGATCAGCCCCGCCTCGCTGGAGGGTGACGGTTTTGGTTCGTCACTGAAACCCGTCGGCACCGGCCCGTTCAAGGTGCGGTCGTTCGATTCCAACGTAAAAACCGTGATGGATCGGTATGATGGCTATTGGGGCGGCACCAAAGGGCGCCCGGCCTCGATCGAGCATCAGTTCGTGCCCGATGGCAAAGCGCGGCTGAACGCGGTGCGCTCCGGCCAGGCCAATCTGGCGCTGATCGATCCGCGCCTGATCGCGGAAGCGAAAGCCGCCGGTTTCGCGGTGCAGGTGAATGAGAAGAACAGTACCTGGGACATCTACATCAACGCCAAACGCGACAATATCGGCAAGCTCAAGCTGCGGCAGGCCTTCATGCATGCCATGGATCGTCAGGCCGTGTCCGATGCGTTGGGCTACGGCGCCAGCAAGCCGACCGCGCAGCTGTTCGCGCAATCCTCGCCCATGTACGACAAGGCGCTGGAGGAGATTTATCCCTTCAATCAGGCCAAGGCGAAGCAGCTGCTGGCCGAAGCCGGTTATCCGAACGGCGTTGATGTCACCTGGGTGCTGCTGAATACCACGGAATATAAGCAGATCGCCGAAGCCATGCAGGCGATGCTGGGTGAAGTCGGCATTCGTATCAAATTCGACGTGGTCGATGTCTCGCAATACGTCACCTTCCGCCGGCCGCCGACACGCGGCGATATCATGATGGCGCGCTGGGGTGGCCGGCCGGATCCCCTGCAGTCGTTCCAGGAAGTCACGGGCACCGGCGGCTCGGTCAATGCCGGCGACGCGGTGACGCCGGAGATCGATGCGCTGATCGACAAAGCCCGCCGCCTCGATCCCGCCGACCCCGCGCGGATGGTGGTGCTGAAACAATTGGCGCGGCTGACGACGGAGCAGGTGTCGCATTTCGGAATCATGACCCGCTCCAACGTCTATGCGTACAAGCCCGGCTGCATCAGTGGCATTCCCGCCTATCTGCCGACGGGGAACGACCGCATCAACGACGTGCAGATCGCGGTGGGGTGCAAGTGAACCGCATATCGGCCGCGCTGATCGCGCTACTCGGCGCCAGCCCCGCGCTGGCGGCCGATCGGCCGGCCGACCCGAACGCGACGCTGATTTATTATGATGCGGTGTCGAACCAGACGCTCGACCCGCGGGAGCCGCAGAATAACAGCAGCTTCGCCCAGGGCACGCTGATGGCGATTTACGACTCGCTAATCCGGCTCGATCCGTCCGGGGAGCCGACACCGGCCTTGGCTCTGTCCTGGGATTACAACCCGGATCTGACCGAATTCACCCTGACTTTGCGTCCCAACGTCACGTTTCATGATGGTTCGCCGTTCGATGCGAAGGCGGTGGTGTTGAATTTCGAACGCTCGACCGCGCTTGGCAGCCGGGCCGGGAATGCGACGTTTGAGACCATGAGTCAGATTGCCGCGATCGAAATCCTCGGTGACCACAAGCTGCGCCTGAAATTGAAGGCACCGAGCGGGCAGCTGCCGTATTTGCTTGGTGGTCAGGCGGGGATGATGATCGCGCCGGCGTCATTGGCCGATAACGCGTTTGGCGGGGCGCTGAAGCCGGTTGGCACCGGACCGTATAAGGTTCGATCATTCGACTCCAACGTGCAGACCATCACGACACGGAATGACGCCTACTGGGAAGGCACGAAAGGCCGCCCCGCCGCGTTCGAGCATCATTTCGCCGCCGACGCGCGGGCGCGGTTGAACGCGGTCCGCTCCGGCCAGGCCAATGTCGCGCTGATCGAGCCGCGCCAGATCGGGGAAGCGAAGGCGGCCGGTTTCGCGGTGCAGGTGAATGAGAAGAACAGCACCTGGGAAATCGGGGTGAACACCAGCCACGATGCCACCGGCAAGCTCAAAATCCGCCAGGCC
>CAIUPC010000158.1 GCA_903900905.1 uncultured Acetobacteraceae bacterium | reverse complement strand
TGCCGTTGTTGAAGCTGTGCCGGTATTGGATATCGACATGCGGCCCGACCCGGGTGGTCACCATCGGTGTGATCGTGGCGTCAGACTGTTTGTCGATCACCCACTAGTAGGGCTGGGCAAAAAACGCCCCGCGGCTCGAGGAATTGCCCGGCAGCGGCATCAACAAGCCGGACTGCCGCGGCACCGACGGGTCGGGGTGCGTCAGATAGGGGAAATAGGCCACCGGGACGCCGTAGATATCCATAACGGCATCACGATATTCAATGAACTGATGCTCGGTGTCCTGCACCGCCGAGGCCGCGCGGATCTGCCACAAAGGCGGCTTCGCCGGGTCGTCGGCGCACAGGTCGCAGGTGGAGTAGACGACCTTGGAAAGCTCGTTGATCGTGCCGTCGGTCCGGCGCGCCCCATTCGCCAGCAGACGGCCGTTCTCGGACAGCAGCGCCCCCATGTCCTTCAGAATGCCCGAGCGCATGTCCTTCGTCATTTCGGCGTAACTGGCGAACAGCGTCTCCCCGTCCGGCTCCAGCAAGGCAACGTGCCCGCTGGCCGCGGCAATCCCGGTGTCGCGGTTGAAAATGATCGAATCCGCCCGCAGGACGTGACCATTTTGCCAGGCCTCAACGGCACCCGTCGCCGTCACGAGCGACCGGTCCTTGTCATACTCCACCTTGTCGGCCGTGAACGTAATCGGATCACTCGTCGCCATGGCCGCGGCCGGCTGCGCCTCGGCGGCACCTCGGGGCGTCCGCCATTGCGCCAACGCGCCAGAGGGGATGAGCGCGCATGCGCTGAGCCCGGCCACCACCAGGCCCACACGAACGCATACTGGAACCCGCGGTGGCGGGACCAATTTTCCAACCGATGCCGCCCTCATGCGAGCCGCCTGCGTCGAGCGGCGCTTGTACCAGCCGAACATGATCAACCGTCTTCCGTATGCAGCAGCAGAGCAAGGGCCAGCATCAGTCCCGCCACGGCCGGCGCCCAGGCGGCCAGCGCCACTGGCAGCGCGCCGGACGTGCCAAACTCGGCAGCGACCTTCGAAACCATGAACAAAACGAAACCCGTCGCCACCCCGCCCCCGATCATTCGCGCCACCCCGCCACGCCGCGCCGGACGCATGGAGAAGCCGGCTGAGACCAACGCCATTGTGCCGGAAAGCAGCGGCAATGCCAGCAGGGTCTGGAAATGCAGGCGATGGCGGATGGAAGAAAAGCCGGAGCGTTCCAACAAGCCGATGAAATCCGGCAGCGCCCAGAACGACAAGGTATCCGGTGAGGCGAAGCTGTCCTGCACCCTGGAAACCGTGAGATCGGTGGGCAGGATGATCGAATGCAGCGGCTCGGGCAACTGGTCGGGACGCACGGTGCGCGCGCTCTCCAACTGCCAGGCACCCGCCACCAGGGTTGCCTGGGCCGCTTCGACCCGTGCCATCAGATGGTCGCTGTTATCCAGCCGGAACACACTGACCTGCTCGGCCGCGAGCGTATCGCCCCGCATGGCCACGCTCTGCGCATGGATGATCGCCACCCCGCTCGGCGTGAGTCCATGGTCGGCCTGGCGCAACCAGAGCTGGCGGCCATTCAATGCCAAGGGCCCGCCGCCTGATCGCAGATACGCATTATCCATCGCCTCCGCCCGGCCCAGCATGATCGAGGCGACCGGGCTGACGGCTGCGATCGCGACGGCGCCGAAGCAAACCGCGCTCAGGGCCGGTGCCGCCAAAAACTCCCATGCCGATATGCCCGCCGCGCGGGCCACCACCAGCTCCGATGATCGGGTCAGGCGCCAGAAGCACAGAATGCCGCCCAGCAACACCGCGAACGGTAGAATTTGTAATGTGATGAACGGCAGCCGCAAGCCCGCGATCTGGCTGACCAAACCAAACGTCGCTTCCGGCCGGCTCGCCGAACGGCGCAGGAGTTCGATGAAATCGAACAGGGACACGAGACCCGTAAGGCCCAGCAGCATGCCCATCACGGCCAGGGTGAACTGCCGTGTTATGTACAGGGACAGGGTGACCGCGATGTTCATCGCCTCATCCTGGCGCCCGGGAACGGCGAAACCCGAAACTGATCCAATCCGGCACCAGCAGGAACCACAGGCTGACGGCGCCTGGCAGGACCGCCTGAACCCACATCAGCGGGATCAGGGCACTATTGCGCGTCGCCAGATTGTTGATCGCCAGACCAAACGCCAACAGCGTGACGACGCAGCCCACCGCCACCAGCGGGCGGATGAAGCCACCATGCCGCCGAAACGTCCCGGTCAGCACCGACAGCAGCGCCACAGACGCGAAAGAGAGCGCCGACAACGGGCTGGACAAGCGCTTATGGCCCTCCGTCAGCCATTTCCCCTTGTCGCGATCACCCGCCAGCGTGGGATTCAGCAACTGCCCGAGCGTCACATCCCCCATGTCGATCGGCCGTGCGCCGTCACCGGTCATCCGCGCGCCAAGATCGATCTCGTTCTGCTCGAACGTCAGCATGTTCAGCCGGCCGGTGCCATGTTCGATCTCCTGGCGGCTGCCATTGAGCAACAGCGCCCGTGGCCCGCGCGGCCCTTCCAGCAGCCGGCCACTTTCGGCGAAAATGGTGGCGCGCGCATTCTTGTCGCGCGCGTCCTCCACCAGAATGCCATGCAGCACCCCATCCGCATCGCGGGACCGGACATAGACCGTCAAATTGTCGGAAATCGCCGTGAACACACCATCCTGGAGCAGGAAGGCCGCGACGTGGTTCCGAATCTCCCACTGGTATTGCCGGAAGGAGGTCAAAGTCGCCGGCACCAGCCAGAGATTGAGCACATAGCCGGTGACCATCGCGAAAAAGGCAAGGGCCAGCGCCGGACGCGCCATCCCGAACTGCGAGACCCCCGCCGAACGCATCACCGTCAGTTCGCGATCCCCCGACAGCCGCTGGTACACGAACTGGACCACGACATAGGTCGTTATCGGCAGGATCACCGCGACGAAGCTCGGGATCAACAGCGCGGTCAATTGGATGAAGACCACGATCGACAGACCCCGGTTGACCACGAGTTCCACGAATCGCAGCGACTGGGTCAGCCAAATCAGCGCGGCCAACCCGCCGGTCACCGCGAGCAACGCGAAGAACAGCTGGCCAAAGATGTACCGGTCGAGCCAGGTGACGAGTTTGCCGGAGCGCATGGAGCGGTTTTGCGGCACGGGACGTACCGGCGCAAGCCAGCTCTTGTCTTACGGCAGAACCTTACCCGGGTTCAGGATGCCAGCCGGGTCGAGCGCGGCCTTAATGCGCTGCATAATCTCAAGCTCCGCGCCACCGCGCCAATCCGGCATCATATAGGGTTTCAGCTTGCCGATTCCGTGTTCGGCCGAGAAACTGCCGTCATATTCGCGGACGACCTCGTTCACGGCCTCCATGATCGCGTGATCCTGATCCAGGAACCAGGCGGGATCCGATCCCACCGGCTGCTCCAGATTGAAGTGGATATTGCCGTCACCCATGTGGCCAAACGGCACGCAGCGCACACCAGGGATCAGCGCCTCACAGGCCGCGGTCGCCTTGCGGATGAAGGGCGGCACCTTGGACACGGGAACGGAGACGTCGTTCTTCACGCTGGCCCCCTCCCGCTTCTGCGCTTCGGAATGTTCCTCCCGCAGCCGCCAGATGGCGGCACGCTGGGCGTCGGACTCCGCGATCGCGGCATCCAGCACGATGCCGTCTTCGAGCGCTTTCTCCAGCACCTCTTCGATCGCGGCGCGCATGCCGGCGTTCGGGCGCGGGGTCGCGAGTTCCACCAGGCAGTAGAACGGCGCTTTTTCCGCCAGCGGCAGCACCGCGTTGGGGATGTGCTTCAGCACGAAATCGGTGCCCAGACCGGACATCAGCTCAAACGCGCTCAGCGCCGAGGCGTCATGCCCCTGGAAACGCGAGAACAGTTGCAACGCCGCTTCAACGCTTTCGACCCCGCAGAACGCGACCGCGATTTCCTTGGGCGCGGGTGCGAGCTTCAGCACCGCGGCGGTGATGATACCGAGCGTGCCCTCTGAGCCCACGAACAACTGCCGCAGGCAGTAACCCGTATTATCCTTGCGCAGGCGGCGCAAACCGTTCCATATTGTGCCGTCTGGCAGTACGACCTCCAGCCCCAGCACAAGATCACGGGCATTCCCATATCGGACAGTATTATTGCCACCCGCATTCACCGCCAGGACCCCGCCGATTTGCGCCGTGCCTTCGGACGAAATCGACAATGGCAGCAAACAATTGCGCTCCGCCGCGGCGAGCTGGGCCGCTTTCAAGGTGACGCCGGCCTCAATCGTCAGCGTCATGTCGACCGGATCGAGATCCCGTATCCGATTAAGCCGCGCAGTACTCAGCACCAACTCCGACCCATCCGCATTCGGCACCGCCCCGCCCACCATGGACGTATTCCCCCCCTGCGGCACGATCGGCCGACCGACCGCGGCGCACAGCCGCACGACCTCCGCCAGTTCCTGCGTGGTGCCCGGCCGGATGACCGCGCGCGTGCTGCCCTGAAACAGCTTGCGCCAGTCCTGGGCGTAGGACGCGGTGTCGGAAGCCTCCGTCAGCAGGCCACGATCCCCCACGACAGCGCGGATCTGGTCGAGCAAAGGAAGCATAGGGTCGGTATCGGGCATGGCGGCGAAATCCTTTCGGGGCGCACCCTATCGTCAGCCGCCCCGGCCCGCCAGAGCAGCGGCTCGCGCGGCCCAAGCGGCGCGTATGACCGCGCCACATTGCCCGGCCACCGCCTCTGCCGCATGATCCCGGCATGAGCATCCCCATACAACTGCGCCGGCTGCCGCATGCCGAAGGCCTCGCGCTCCCCGCTTATGCCACCGACGGCGCCGCCGGCATGGACCTGATCGCGGCCGTGACCGACCCGGTCACGATTGGCTCCGGCCAACGGGCGCTGATCCCGACCGGCCTCTGCATCGCTTTGCCGCCGGGGTATGAGCTGCAGGTGCGCCCACGCTCCGGCCTGGCGCTGCGGCATGGCATCGTGCTGCCCAACAGTCCCGGCACGATCGATGAGGATTATCGCGGCGAAATCGGCGTCATCGTGCTGAACACGGGCGATGCCCCTTTCGTGGTCGAACGCGGCGCCCGCATCGCGCAGGCGGTGCTGGCACCGGTTGTCCGCGCGTCCTGGGTGGAGGTCGAAAGCCTCGACACCACCGCCCGCGCCGCCGGCGGCTTCGGCAGCACGGGGCGCTAAGGCGTCGCGCGAAGACAACGGATCCATGTCGATACTCTTCCCCGTTATCGACGGATATGACCCCAGGGGTCGGTTTGGTTATGGCATATCCTGCGTACCCACCCCGTCATGCCGACGGAGGTCGGCATCCACGACTTTCCCTATCGATACTATGCAAGGCGTGGATGC
>CAIUPC010000157.1 GCA_903900905.1 uncultured Acetobacteraceae bacterium | reverse complement strand
GCGCCGGAACGCCGGCGCTGTCTTGTTCCATCCGGGGTGAGCAGATCACCTTCGACGGCCTTGCCGAACCCGGACAGCTTGCCGGGATTTCGATACATGGTCGCAGCTTTGTATACCGTACGGTTGCGGGCGACACGACCGCAATGGTTGCGGCTAATCTGGCGGCCCTGATAAGGATGGCGCATGCCGTTCAGCTCTCGGGCAACAGCCTATTCGTGCCGGGCGCTACCGCGATTGTTGCGCGGGTGGCTGCCGATGGCTCAGCCATCCAGGAAGTGCGGCGTCAAAGTCATGGCTTTCGCATTAGCTGCTGGTGCCCCTCCCCGGTTATTCGCGACGCTGCGGCGGCGGCGATTGACTGCCGGTATGCCAGACTTGCGTTTATTGATCTGCCGGATGGCAGCCGAGGCCGCCTGGTCTACCGAAATTCCGCAGTCTTTGATCAGTCGCAAAATGCGACACTATACCGGCGCGATCTGATCTATGAGGTCGAGTATCCGACCCTCGTTACAGAGCGCTCGCCGGCGATGCTATTTGGGACTTTGGGGTTGAATTCTGCTCAGGCCGATACCTGACTTCACCAAACCCGGATTCACTTTAATCACAACGACCGCAAGGTAATTATCCATGCCGGTATTCCAACAAGGGGCGCTTAATTCGAATGCCCTGATTGTTCCTGATCTTTATGTCGATATCGTTCCTCCTCAGAACCTCGTCCTGAATGGGGTTCCCACCAATATAATTGGTATTGTTGGCACAGCGCCCTGGGGCCCGGTCGGCCGCCCGGTTATCATTGCGACCGCGTCGGACTATCAATCTACGTTCGGCCCCGTTATCGCGCGCCGGTACGATATGGGAACGCAGCTCTCCACCGCGGTGCAGCAGGGTGCCCAGGACTTCCGATGTGTTCGGGTTACTGACGGGTCTGACCTGGTGGCGCAAAGCTCACCAGCCGGCTCGACGGTGGTTTTCTCCGCGCGTTACAGTGGCTCCCTCGGCAATCAGATCACGGTTTCACTTCAGCCGGGGTCGAAGGCCGGCACCTGGCGCCTATTGGTGGCGTTGCCCGGCGGCCGGCCGGAGTTATTCGATAATCTGGCAGGAGCCGGGGCGGCGTTTTGGCAAAACCTGGCGGCGGCTGTTAACCTCGGGCAGGGACCTCAGCGTGGGCGTTCGGGCCTCGTAACCGTAGACCCCGGGGGGGCTACCGCGGTGCCCGCCCCGTTCTCTCTGGTTTTGGGTACGTCGGTCGCCGGTACTGACGGCACAGATGGTGTGACCGTTCAGCGATTACTGGGACGCGATGGTCCAGACGCTTTGGGAATGTACGCCTTACGTGGTCAGAAATGCGGAATCGGGTTGATTTCAGACGCCTTCGACCCCGCTTATTGGTCCGAGCAGGCTGCCTTCGGATTATCCGAGGGCGTCTACATGATCCTGACAGGCCCCCCTGGTGACACGATCTCCGATGCGATTGCCGCCAAGCACAGTGCTGGCGTTGATACCTATGCCGCGAAACTCATGTTTGGCGATTGGCTTTGGTGGTCAGATCCCGCCAATGGCATTATCCGTTTAGTATCCCCCCAAGGGTTCACCGCGGGCCGACTGGCGAACCTCTCGCCTGAACAATCCAGCTTGAATAAACCTCTGTATGGGATCCTTGGCAGCCAGCGCGCCGGCGACTCTGAAACCGGTCAGAGCCTGTCCTATTCAGCGGCGAGCCTCTCTGCCTTACTGAGCGCAGGTATTGACGTTATCTGCACTCCGCAGCCTTCCGGCAATTTTTGGGGTGTACGAGGGGGGCGCAACACCTCGACTGATCTCGCGACGAAAGGTGATAATTACACCAGGCTGACCAATTATATATCGGCAACTCTCTCTGCTGGTATGGGCCGCTATGTCGGTCGGGTAATTAATGCAACATTATTGCAGCAAATTCGCTCGACGCTGCTGTCTTTTTTGCAGAACATGCTGAATCAGGGTTTGTTGGGTAGCGTCTCAGGGGCACTGCCCTTCTCGGTTATCTGTGACCTGTCCAATAATCCGCCAACCAGGACGGGACTTGGTTATGTCCAGGCCGATGTTCAGGTTCAATATCAGGCGATTAATGAAATATTCCTGGTTAATTTGGAGGGTGGCCAAACGGTCACGGTGGCGGCCCAAACCCTGCCCTCCGGCCGCCCGGGATAACGAGGGAAATCAATGTCCTACGCAGCATTTTCAATCGGTCGCGACACGCAGTTGGTCGTGATGATGCCCACGGGCCGTATCGACCTGACATACGTCACGGCTTTCGAAAGCCGCCAGATTACCCACTCGATCCGCGTAAACCGGATGGATGGCACGCAACTTGGGACGGAACTCCCCCGTGGTTGGGAGGGCGCGTTTGAGTTGGAACGAGGCGGGTCGAGCGTGGACGACTTCATCGCCGCCGCCGAGCGCCAGTTCTACACGGGCGGTGGTTCGGCTTCTGGCACAATGTATCAATACATCACCGAGCCCGACGGATCGACATCAGCATACCAATACGATAGAGTGTCATTCCGGCTTTCTAATGCCGGGCATTGGCGCGGTGATTCCAGCGTGAAACAAAAACTGGAATTCTTTGCGACAACACGGCGGAGGGTCTGATGACACCAACTGAAATCGTGCTGCGTCAGGCCGAAGAGCCAAAACGAGCCACGGATAGCTCAGGCCGGATCTTGACCCTGCGCCGGCTTAATGCACTTGAAAAATTACGGCTGCTGAAAGCCGCGGGGCCCGTGCTGGCGGACAACCAGGCGTGGATGGCGGTGGCACTGTTAGCGGCGTCTGTGACCGCGATCCAGGATGTCCCGATCCCGATGCCGGTGAGTGAGGGGCAGATTGAGGCGCTGGTGGCAAGGCTTGGCGACCCCGGCCTGGATGCGGTCGCTGAGAGTCTCAATGAGGATCATCGATCTGCCGGAGGACTGGAGGGAAACTAGCCAGGCACCCCGCGCTGATTGATTGTCTATACCTCGTTCGGAACGGGGTGCCTTTTGATGTCGCCTTCTCGTTACCAGAAGATGAACGGATCGCGTTCGTGATCGCCTTTGGAATGCTCGATGGCAATCAATTCGACTGGGCGCGTGGGGAATGGGATGCGTAATTTTTCGGGCAGTTGTTCCGGAGGCGGGCAATGCGCCCTTTGACCATCTACCCCCTCCAGCCGAACGGACACAAAATAATCATGTCTACAGCACCGCCGGGATCGCGCGGCTCCCGGGCCGTTGGGGGCTCGATGGCGCCAAACCCGAGACGCCAGGCCTTAAGCATTTGGCGTACGGCTTATCGGGAATATTATCAGCGTCCTGAGGTCCGCCGTGACGTCTGGCCGGAGCCGGCCAGGCGTGCCGCTCACGTTCAGATACGTGAATCTGAGCCAAAAGATCGTGCGGTTATTTATGGCCGGGCTTGGGTCGATCATTCGAAAAAGGGCGACAGCCGGCCGGCCACCAGACCGCGCATGGCTTACCCGGTGGCCCCTGTCGTTTCTTATCGTGAGAGGCAGTACCATCACCCACGATCAACTTTCAACCGACCGGGTGAAACGCAGCCACGTTCTGACCAGGTTCTAAATCGCAAGCCGTACGCACCAGGCCAGGCCAAATATGGCGCGGTCCGCGATCATCAGCAACACCCGGGGAGTCGAAACCCCGTATCCTTCCCGGGTGCCGGCCACGCGCCTGCCGCCTTCGGGCCGACATTCGGGGGTAGTTCCGCGTTGGGACAACCGGAGGAGGGCAATGAGACGGTCGCGGAAATTCATTTGGATGGCCAGATTTTAGGCCAATGGATCATAGAACATCTGGAAAAAGTGATGACCGCCGCTCCGGGCGGCGCGAGTATGCCAATGGATGGGCCAGTCTATGGCTGGGCTAATCGATCGGTATTATACTGAGAAAGCGGGAACAATCCGGATGAGTGATAACGTATTGACGCTTGGCCCGATTCAGTTCCGGGACTTCGAAGTACCGCCGCGTATCACATTTGGCGGACGGCAACGAACGGTCGATCATTTTCTTGCCTCCGGTGCCCGCGCGACTGATATAATGGGACCGATCGACCTCGATATCATTTTCTCCGGGGCCTTAACGGGCCCTTCGGCCGGTGATCGATGCCGTGAGTTGGATTCGCTGCGTCAACGCGGCCTGATCCTGCCGCTTTCATGGTCTGGGTATGCATACCTGGTCATTATTAAGGAATTCCGCGTAAATTTCACGAACGACTGGTGGATTCCCTACCAGCTGGTTTGCAAGGTGATGGATAATGCCGAAAACACAGGCGCCGACCTTCTATCAAATTTGAGGGCACAAGCCAGTTCGGCGCTCGCTTTTCTCGGAGCGGCCGGCCCCTCGATACCGTCCTTAACCGGAATGCAATTCAGTTTACCGGACGCGGTCCGGGCATTGTCCTTAGCGCGGCTCCAGGCCTTAAAATTATTGAACGATATAGAAATGGACACGACCGCCCGGCTGTCGCTTGAAAAAGATGAACATCCTGCGTCAGCTCAGTTCGCGACCGTGCTGCAACGCGCAGAAGGTATGCAGAGGCGCCGTTTAGTCGCCGATTGTGTGGGTGAAGCTCTTGTCTGCCTGGAGAGTGCGCAATAATTATGAGCCAAAAAATAACTTGCGTGAACCCGAATCTGTTTGAAATCGCCGCGATATACCTTGGAGACGCCACACAATGGGTGCGCGTCGCGTCTCTAAATGGTCTTGAAGACCCATTGATCTCGGGCACGCTGTCGATAGCTATTCCTGAACGTGACTCCAATGCGGGTGGCGGGATCATTTGGCCGTGACGCCGGTCATTCCGTGCACGCCACGTGTCCGCTGTATCGTCAATCAGACGGATATTCTAGTGCCGATTAATGTGGTGGTGAGCCATACAAATACTGGCAGCGCTGGGCGTTTTTCGCTCATATTTGCGCTAAATCAGCGGCCACCGGCTTATTGGGTTACAATCGGGCGCGCGTATATCGCGATTCAGTTCAGCTGTGATGGCGGTCTGTCTTATTGCGACATCATGGAGGGCGACGCCGATGCGATGCGCCTGGACCCGGTAGCGGGCACCGCGGCTATTGTTGGCCGTGATCTGACCGCCTTGCTCCTCAACCAGCGGGCGAGCGCGTCTTACCAAAATAAAAGTTCAAGTGAGATCGTCAGCGATATCGCAAATAGTCATGGAATTAATGCCGACGTTACCCGGACTGTGGAAACAGCGGGACGGTATTATTCAGGAGATCGTGTTATCGCTCCGCTGGCTCAAGGTGCCCTTCTGCACTCCGAATGGGATGTCATTGCGGCCCTGGCACTCCATGAAAACTTTGATGCTTATGTTCAGGGCCGAACGGTGTTTTTTCATCCGGCGGATCGGCGGGCTGCAATTGTCGTCAATTTGACGCCCGGCGAAGTGATTTCACTGGCATATGAGTGTGTCTTACCGCGCGGTGAGAGCCGGAACATCGAGGTGAGTAGCTGGAATTCCGCGCTCGGCAGAACTGTCACGGGCCAGCCACCCGGAACCGTGCCTGAGCCGTTAGTGAGCAGCCTGGACGCCATCACAGTCATCCGTCCTAATCTATGGCCTGATGATGCCGAGGCGCTTGGCCGGCGTCTACGGCGCAGCCTGGAATCGCGATCCGCCACCGTGACCTTGGATATGCAAGCTGACCTTCAGATGGGAGCGGGGCAATCGCTGCGATTTCCTGGTTGGGCCATATTGGGCGATCAGACCTTTGTTATACAGTCCATAACCAGGAAATTCAGGCAGGGCTCGGGCCTCACGCAAAAAATCAGAGCGGTGCTGCGTCCGAGCGATAATAGCGGGAATCCGTGAAGGGAGGGATGTTCATGTTGGGTAAAAATGGATCGATTTATTGACGCGTTGCGCACCCATGCCGGGACGCTAGTACGGACTTTGGGGCAAGCGCGGTTCGCGACTGTGACCTCGTATGACCCGAGCACTCATGCCGCACGGGTTCTCTGGCAACCAGAAGGTATCGCCTCTGGTTGGCTGCCGGTTTTAACACAGGCAACCGGCGGTGGGTGGGGCGTCGTTTATCCGCTAAATCCAGGTGACCAGGTATTCGTTATGGCGCAGGAGGGCGATAGTCAGCATAGCGTCATAATTGGATCTGCGTTTTCTTCGGTGAACCGGCCTCCGGCAATGCCGGATAATGAGATGTGGATCCGGCATCAATCCGGTGCCTGTCTGCGTCTACGCCCTGACGGGTCCATCCAGATTGAGGGTGATTTACATGTTGGTGGACAAATATTTGACGGTGCCGGTTCGCTTAGCCGGCTGCGACACAATTACAACGTTCATACGCATGAAACTGCCTACGGTACGCGGACACGGCCAACCGACCAATCAGATGGGGGACTATGATAGATTTCAGCCATAAATGGGACGGAGATCTGGAACTGGGACCGACTGGCGATCTCATGTGCGTCGAGGGCCGCGAAGCAGGCTCACAGCGGGTCCTGCGCCGTCTCCTGACCAATGCCGGTGATTATCTTTGGCATTTGGACTACGGGGGTGGGTTGACCCAGTTCGTGGGGAAAGGAGAGCAACCGCAGCGCGTTCAGGCCACGATACGCGCGCACCTCCTGCAGGAGCCGTCAGTCGCACGCGTGCCTCCGCCGGAGGTGAAACTCCTGCCACAGGCGGAATCAGGCCTTGGCGCGGTCTATGTTGATATTCGTTACACAGATGCGGTTAATGGAGGACCGGCCAATGTCAATATCGTTGTCGGACAATAGTCCGTGCTGATCGAACTTCAGACCTTTCAGGAGGTATTGCAGCGCTCGGCGGCGGCACTCCAGGCAGCCGGTGGACGGGTGTTTGACCTGCGGCCTGGCTCCGTCATACGTGCGGTTCTTGAGGCCAACGCCGCTATCGCGTTGTGGATCCAATGGCTAATCGTAAAGACCTTGGGGATGACGAGGGCAGCAACCAGCTCAGGAGCCGACCTGGATAGTTGGATGGCTGATTTTGGTCTGGGGCGGCTGGGACCGGTGGCGGCGGATGGGATTGTGACCTTTTCCAGGTTCTCGCCCCGCCAACTGGCCTTGATTCCCGTCGGAACGCGGGTCAGGACAAACAAAGGCGGGATAACCTACTCAGTCATCAAAGACGCTGGTATTTCAACCTGGCAAGAAGAGCAGGGAGCCTATGGTATTCCAGCAGGCGTGAGCGCCGTTGATCTGCCAGTTATCGCCGATGTAGCCGGAGTGGCAGGCAACATCGATGCCGGTGCCATAGGGCTCATCAGCACTGCGCTACCGGGCGTTGATAATGCGATAAATAACGCCCCATTTGGTGGAGGGCTGGATGGCGAAGACGATGACCGTCTGCGGCAACGTTTCGTTGATTTCATAAATAGCCGATCGCTTGCGACGATAAGCGCGATCGAATATGCGATCGCCAGTTCACAGCCCGGCCTGCGCTATCAGGTATATGAAAATTCAGACGCACAGGGAAATGAGGTTCCGGGTCAGTTCCTGGTTGTTGCTGACAACGGCAGAGGCGATTTAAGCAATGATGATCGGGCAGCAATATATGCCGCGGTGGATGGTGTCCGGCCCATCGGATCACGTTTCACAATCGTATGCCCAGCGACCTTGATTGTTGATATCTCAGTAAATTTCTCAAATCCAATAAACGCTGCTGACGCGATGTCGATAAGGACCGCCATCGGCCAGTATGTTGATCAACTACCTATCGGATCAACACTATCCCGAACGCGGCTGACTGAAGCAGCCTACCGGTCGGCCAAAACGTCGCAATATATCACCGGAGTGACGATTAACGGGATACCGGCTGACCTGATCGGGCCCCGTCATGGCGTGTTGGTGAGCCGTACGATCACGGTGGTGTAGAATGGAAATTTCAGTCGCCATGATAGCCCACCGGATGCGGGCGCTCTTGCCAGCCCGGTGGTTCGGGGAAACCACACCGACGCTCAATGCGCTCATCCAGGGCCTGGCGGAAGGGTGGGTTGGGCAATTTAGCATGCTGGCGGATGTTCGTAAGCAGAGCAGATTGGCGACTGTGTCGGGGCAGTGGCTCGATATCGCCGTCAAGGATTATCTTGGAGACAGGGGTGCTCGCAGACCGGGTCAAACGGACCACTCGCTCAGAGAAGGCCTGACGCGCACGCTGTTCCAGCCTCGTGGAACCCGGGCGGCATTGGGATCTGCGCTGACCCGGTTGACGGGCCGATCGCCGATAATCTTCGAGCCCGCGGACGCGACAGATACTGGCGGCTACGGTCCTCCTGCCGGACAACGCGGCGGGGTCGGTGGTGGTGTTGCCTATGGTGTTGCAGGGCGCTGGGGCAATCTTAACCTGCCGTTTCAGGTCTTTGTTACCGCTTTCCGTCCGCCAGGCAGAGCTGTGGCGACTGTTGGCGGTTGGGGGGTGCCCGCGGGTGGCTATCGGGCTGGCAATTTGGAATACACCAATATCCAACTGATCGGCGGTCAGGTGGGCGATGAGGCCATACGGAACGAGATTGTCCGGGTGATACCGGCAGGCGTGATAATATGGGTCCGTATTTTAAGCTAAACGATCATTGTAGTCGTATGGAGAAATGAATGGACAGAATTATGGTGTATCCTGGGGCTATTCCCTTGGATACAGATATGCTCGCCACCAATAGGAACGCGATGGTCGCGCTTGGCGCGCTGGCGCAGATGGTCGTTGGCAGTGCACCGGTTGTTGATGGGTTGGCATGTACACCGACATCGCCGGCCTCGCTATCGGTCGTGGTGCAGCCTGGAAGCATCACTCAGTTGTCTGTCGTTGATGCACTGGCTTTTGGATCGATGGCAGCCGATGCAGCTACGAAACTGGTCAAGATGGGTATTAATCTGGCCAGTATGACTTTCTCTTTCCTGCCGCCCACGACCCCAGGCCAGGTGGTGAATTATCTGATACAGGCGGCGTTTCAGGAGGCAGATGTATTGCCTGTGGTGTTGCCGTATTACAACGCGGCAAATCCAGCACAGCCTTTTAGCGGTCCGGCGAATTCCGGTGCGGCTCAGGCAACGTTACGAGCGCAGCAGGTTCAACTGCAGGTGAAGGGTGGTGTCCCGGCTGCCGCCGGGTCTCAGAGCACACCGATCGCTGATTCGGGATGGGTGCCTTTGCATGTGGTGACCTTAGCCTATGGACAGACCTCGGTTGACGCCACGGCGATCACATCTTCAGTCTATTCACCGGCGCTGCAATGGAAGTTGCCGGCCTTGCGGCCGGGATTCGGTTCTGGTGTCCAAACATTTACCGCCAGTGGCCTGTTCGTGGTGCCTGCGGGGGTAAGCCAGGTTGAAGTCGAGGTCTGGGGCGCGGGTGCGGGTAGCTTTGCATCGACAAGCAGTCTCGCGAGCGGTGGCGGGTCCGGTGGCGGCTATGCACGTAAGCGCCTGACAGGGCTCGGGCCGGGTCAGCAGATTGCGGTTACGGTTGGCGCTGGGGGCGCCGCGGGGGGTGTCGGTGGACCGATGCCAACGGCTGGGGGCGCGTCAAGCTTTGGATCATGGGTGAGTGCCAGCGGTGGGGCGCTGAATTATCTGGCAACGGT
>CAIUPC010000156.1 GCA_903900905.1 uncultured Acetobacteraceae bacterium | reverse complement strand
CCGGCCATTACACCCGCCATCGCGGCAACCACGGCCAGATCGAGCCGAACCCGCCGGCGCCGGTGGTCTATTGGCAGGATCAGCAGCCGCTGCGGGTCAACGCGCCGCTGAAGGAACGCCTGGGCGAGTGGATGACCAATGTCCACCGCGGCAATGTGATCGACGCCTACCGCCTGTTCCTCGGCAATTTTGAGGAGAAGTCGGAGCGGCGTGAGGTCCTGCAGGAAATGTGCTTCGCCGGCCTGATCGATGTGCAGGACCGCCAGTTGCACAACCGCTCCTACACGACCGGGCACAAGGCCTATCGCACGCGATCGACCGTTGAGCTTGGCAATGCGCTGGGCTGGGACAACGCGCATAATGTCATCTACGCCGGGGCGCTGGACGTCGCGGTCGGGCCGCGCTGGTACTCGACCTACGAAATGGTCAGCAACTACATCAAGATGACGATCGAGGGTGAAACCCTGCGCGCCGTCCCCTATGGCGGCGTCAGTGAGGCTGAGCTCGCGGTCCTGCGCAACACCGGCCCGGTGCCGGCGGAGGACGCCGCAGCGCTGATCCGTGCCGTGGTGCATGAAGGCGAGATCCAGGTTCTGGAAGCCCTGACCCGCATGCTGAAAGCCGGTCAGGACCCGCGGCGGGTGCTGGATGTGCTGCAGCTCGCCGTGGCGCAGATCGTGCTGGAAACGCGCGACCCCAACGCGTTCAACATGCCGCATCATTGCTACGAGTACCACAACACCCTGGCCTGGTTCTTCGACAACTTCGACCATCCGCGCCGGTTGCGGCTGCTCTATGTCGCCGCGTCCTTCGCCAACCGCACCGCCTATAACCAGCAAGGCCTGGGGGAGGTGCATCCGCTGTCCGTGGCCGCACCGGCGGGTTCGGGCGCGATGTCGGCCGGGCAGCTTCTGGATCGCGTGGAAAGCGCCATCGTGGCACTGAACGGCGAGGAAAGCGTGCAGTGGACGCAGGCCTATTGCGACAACTTCGCCGATAAGGCGCCGCTGGTGCAGCGCATCGCTCTGGCCGCCTGCCGCCTGGGCAACGATCCGCACAACCAGGAAATCGCCCAGTGCATGCTGATGGATTTCGGCACCAACCAGAGCCCGCAGCGCGACCGCCTGCTGCTTTCCGCCGCTTA
This sequence comes from uncultured Acetobacteraceae bacterium, assembly GCA_903900905.1. GTDB lineage: Bacteria > Pseudomonadota > Alphaproteobacteria > Acetobacterales > Acetobacteraceae > Rhodopila. Next base: position 1,856 of record CAIUPC010000156.1, on the reverse strand, counting down.
TCACACTGCCATGCACCGCAAGTATGGCGACGTGCAGGAGCCGTCGCGCCGCTTCGGGCAGGCCTTTGGTTACAGTGAACTGGTGTAAGGAGAGGTTGCCGCTATGACCCTGTCCATCAAAGCGATCGACCCCGTCTCCCGCCCATTCTTCGCGGGCGAGGTATCGGGGATCGATATCACCAGGCCGCTGACCGCCGACGAAGCGGCGGAGATCGAGCGGGGCATGGATGAGTTCGGCGTGCTGGTCTTCCACGATCAGGCGCTGACCGATGAGACGCAGATGGCGTTCTCCCGCAATTTCGGCGAATTGGAGCTTGCCACCAACAACCTCCGCGACGGCCGTGATCGTCTGGGCAAGCATATCGCCGATATTTCCAATCTGGATATCGACAATAATGTGCTGGGCCGGGAAAACCGGCGGCGCCTGTTCAGCCTGGGGACGCGGCTTTGGCATTCCGACAGCTCGTTCAAGGTGGTGCCGGCGAAGTTCTCCCTGTTGTCGGCCCGGATCATTCCCGATGCCGGGGGTAATACCGAGTTCGCCGATATGCGCGCCGCCTGGGATACGCTGGACCCGGAACTGCGCGCGGAATGCGAGGGGCTGGTGTGTGAGCACAGCCAGTTGTTCTCCCGCGCGTTGATCGGGTTTGGGGAGTTCACGGACGAAGAGCGCAAGCAGTTCGCGCCGGTGCAGCAACGTCTGGTGCGGACCCATCCGTCGACCGGCCGCCGATCGCTGTATCTGGCGTCACATGCGGGAACGATTTTGGGGTGGCCGGTGCCGGAGGCGCGGGCGTTCCTGCGCGATCTGACGGAGCATGCGACGCAGCGGAAGTTTGTGTATTCGCATAAATGGTCGGTGAACGACCTGGTGGTGTGGGATAACCGTGCGACGATGCATCGGTCCCGGCCGTTCGATGCGACTCAGGTGCGGGATATGCATCGCACGACGGTGGCGGGGATGCGGTCGACGATGGCTGAGGCCGCCTGAGTTTATTGTCGGGGCGGTGTTCATCCGTGGGAAACCGGACTCGGAAACAGTCCCTCTGTCAGGAGGGACGCGTACCACCCGGACCCGCCCCACCCGCGGACCTGCGAGAGGCCAGCAGCAGCACTCGGGTAAGGTGAGTGACAACATGTTGTAATCACTTATTTTTCTATTGCGCTGCGTCGCAGCAACCAGCCATGCTGCGTGTCAGCCCGGTCCATTCCGGCCGGGCCCCAGATCACGGGAACCGCAGCAGGAATCAGCGTCATGAGCCTTGCCTTACAGATGAAGGACTACCGCCTGACCACGGCGGAGATTCTGTATCATATGCCGGATCATCCCGGCCTGCTGCAAAGCTTCGTCTGGCAGGACCTCGACATCGCGCCGCAATATCCCGTGCTGAGCAAGTTCCTTGCCTTCTGGAAACGGGAACTGGCGGGGCCCGTTCATTCCGTCCGCGTGGGGTCGGCGAAGCTGATCACGCCGGGGTCGACGCGGCATACGGGGGCGATGCTTTATCTGCATTGAGGGGCGGGTGCGGCGATTTGAAGGTTCGCACCGCGTGCGGGCCTTCGGACGCCCGGTGATCCGAACGACATCGCCGGCAGCTAAGGTGAGGCCAAGGTGATCGCACATGATGGGCAGATCTGCCGCCTCCTAGCGAAAGGAGAGGTTTAAATCGGAGAACCATGATGGACGACCACGGCTTCGAGCGGGCCCGATCACGCCGGGCCATAACGGATCTGACCGCGCGCCTGCATCGGACGGATCGCAGCTCTGGTCTCAACCCACCACCTTGCGCATCGCGGGAACGCCATCACGGTCCTATTTGGTCAATGATCTCTGTCACGGAGTAAGCTAAGGTGTG
>CAIUPC010000155.1 GCA_903900905.1 uncultured Acetobacteraceae bacterium | reverse complement strand
TTCATCCGCGCCCATCGCGGCCCGCACCGCGCCTTCAATCGCGGCGATTTCATCATCGGTCAATTCGGCGAGTTCCTGACGCCGGCCCTTCGCCAAACGCCCGTCATTCTGCATGCAGAACCGGATCAGCTGCGCGGCCCGCCGATCAGGCATATCGACGATGTCCTGAACGGCGGCGAAAGCCTGGTCGTAGGCCGCGATGAAGCCCACCTCTTCCTTGAGATCGCGGCGAACCGTGTCAGCTACGCAGTCATAGAGATACTCCGCGAAGCGCGTCGCATCGAAGTACCGGTATAAATCGGCCGTATCGTTTTCGACGACGATTGGACCACCCGGCGCTTGCCGCCACTGAATATACGCCATGATCGGTTTGGAGAAGGTTTCCAGCGCCACGTCATAGCCGGCGGAATCACGTAAAATCGCCGCCGAAACGGGAAAAACGATGCCCGGCGGGCTATACCCGCGCTTCGCCAGAATATGATGAATCAGGAACCGGTGGATGCGGCCGTTCCCGTCCTCGAACGGGTGGATGAACACGAACGAGAACGACGCCAGGGCGGCCGCGACAACCGGATCGACGGCCCCCACATCCAACCGTCGCAGGAGCACTGCCCAGGCAGCCATCAGGGACGGGACATCCGCGGCGCGTGGAAAAATGCAGTGGACCTCTTCCCGGAAGCCCGCACCGGTCTTGCCGACATAGACCTGGAGATCCCTCCAGTCCCTGGCAGCATAGCGGGGATCGACGATGTCGCCCTGCAATCGAACCAAAGCGGCCTTGTCGGCGGGGTCGAACACCAAGGCAGCCTGCAGCGCGGCCACGAACCGGGCCGTACGGTTGGGATTCGGGGTTTCACCCTCAATGGCAAATGACGACCGTGTTTCCTTCGTGTAAAGGTAACTGACCGCGCGGGCGAGCGTCGCCGGATCATAGCGAGCGATCATCGCCTTCGCCTCATCGTCGATACGCAATCCGATCTGTTGTTTGAGTTTGGCCGTGAGCCGAATCGTTGGGCACAAGCCCGGCCCGCCCAGGAGATTATCGATCACACGATGCCGCGGGCTGTTTCGGCGCAGTCCGACGATATGGCGCTTTGGATCAAGCGCCTCGACGTAATTACCGAATCTGGCGTCCTCGACATCCAGGGTGCGCCCGGTGAAGGTTTCGTACAAGAACCACGCGCGGCGGCTATAGGCACCGGTCGGTTCGGCTCTGACCCAGGTTGCGAGTTCCTCCGGGTCCATCGCCTTGAACGCAGCGACAAGTGTGCCCAGGTCGGTCGGCTCGTAGCGCAATGCGAAACGCAGATTCATCGCGATACTGTCGCCCGTGGCAAACCGGGCCGGGTATACCTCAACCACGCGGTCGCTGTTGATCTCGGTGCGCCGGCGGGACTCAGGGCTGACATAGCTTTCGACCGCGGGCGCCGGGGTTTGCAACTGCAATGCCTGCCGCAACCAGGCATGACCAACTGGCAGGCGATCATCATTAGAATGGGGAAGCAGCATTCAAACCCGCTTACGATTGAATCAAATCGATTATAAAAGGCGGTATGCCACCAAAACACTTACAAAGCCAGCGTCATGTCATCTTCAAGAGCGTCTGATTTCAGCGGACCCGCTTCTCACAGCGCGATCGCGCGGCTATGTGCCCCCCACCGCCGAAGCCCAAGGTCCCGATGCCCGATCTGTTCAGCCCCTTCACCCTCAAAGACGTCACGCTCCGCAACCGCATCGTGATGTCGCCCATGACCATGTACCGCTCGGTGGATGGAAAAATGAGCGACTTCCATGTCATGCTCATGGGATCCCGCGCCGCCGGCGGCTTCGGCCTGATCTTCCCCGAACAGATCGCCATCACCCCCGACGGGCGCACCAGCACCGGCTGCGCCGGCATCTACGACGATGCGCAGATGGAGGGATTGTCCCGCGTCACCGCCATCATCAAGGACATGGGCGCGGTGGCCGCCATCCAGCTCGGCCACACCGGGCGCAAAGGCAGTGAGAAGAAGCCCTGGCACGGCAAGACGCAGCTTCCCCCCGGCGATCCCGACGGTTGGCAGGTCCGCGCCCCCTCCCCGCTGAGCTATGGCGGGCGCTATACCTATCCGGTCCAGGAACTCAGCGTGGCGGAGATCCACGACCTCCATCGCGCCTATGCCGCCGCCGCCCAACGCGCTTTGGATTGCGGGTTTGAGTGGCTGGAGATGCATTTCGCCCACGGCTACCTCGGCGCCAGCTTCTTCTCC
>CAIUPC010000154.1 GCA_903900905.1 uncultured Acetobacteraceae bacterium | reverse complement strand
TCGTTTCCGCGATCTGTGAATCCGGTAGGGACAAGCCGGCCATGACGGTATAGCCAGATAGCGATCCGTCAATGGTTCGGGCGGCTGGTCTTACGCCGCGGCGATGCGCAAGCGGCTCGCCGTCCGGGCGCGGCCGATAAGCGGCAGTAAGGCTTCCAGTGACGGCCCCTGCTCCTCCCCGGTCAAGGCGAGGCGCAGCGGCATCGATAGCGCGTCGCCCACACGCCCCGTCGCCTGTCCCAGCGCCGCGACCCAGACGGCCCAGACGGTTTCATCCCAGGGTTCGGGTGGCAGCGTGGCTTCCGCCTCTGTCAGAAATCCCCTTTCGCCATCCATCACCGGCGGCACGATGGTGCCGGCAACGACATCCCACCACCCGCGAATTTCGTTGACCAGGTCGAGACTCCCGCGGATCGCCAGCCAGAAGGCTTCGGTCGCGCCGGTGGGCAGCCGATCCTGGATGCTGGCGAAGGACATGCTGGCGAGGGCGCGGCGGTTGAGCGCCAGCAATTGCGCGGCGTCGAACCCCACCGAGGCCGGTGACAGCCGGGTGATGTCGAAGTCGCGTGCCAGTTCCGCCGTGGACGCGGGTTCGCCGAAGCCGGCCATGCCAATCCGCGCCAGGCAGGTGGCCAGTGCCGCCGGATCGAGCCCATCGCCGCGCAAAGCGCGCACTGACAGGCTGCCGACTTTGCGTCCCAACCGGGTGCGCCCTGTATCCGCCAAAGCCGGCAGATGCGCGAACCGAACACGAGCCGGGTCGGCGCCCAGAGCCGCCATCAGGTCGATCTGCACACCGGTGCTGTTGGCGTTTTCCTCGGCGCGGATGATCTCGGTAATCCCGGTGTCGATATCGTCGACGACGCTGGCGAAGAGCGATGTCGGGGTGCCATCGGCGCGGACCAGCACGGGGTCGGAGACCGCGGTCAATTTCGCCAGCCTCGGCCCGAGGATCAGGTCCCGCCACTCCAGCGTCCGCGGCGACAGCAGAAAACGCCAATAAGGTTGCTTGCCATTGGCCTCCGCCTTGGCACGTTGTTCGGCCGTCATCTTCAGCATCGCCCGATCGTAGATGGGCGACTTGCCGCGCTTGACCCGCTGATCGAGCTTGGCGCGCAATTCGTCGTCGCCCTCGAAACAGGGATACAGGCGTCCGGCCTGTTTCAGGCGTTCGGCGGCCTTGGCGTAGAGGTCCAGGCGTTCGGACTGGATCAGGGTTTCGTCCCAGTCCATGCCGAGCCAGCGCAGATCGTAGCTGATGGATTCGACAAAGGCCGGGCGGGCGCGATCACGGTCCACATCGTCGAACCGCAACAGGAACTGGCCCTTGCGGCGGCGGGCATGCAGGAAATTGGCCAACGCCACGCGGGCGCTGCTGACATACAGGTGACCGGTGGGACTCGGCGCGAACCGGACGCGGGTCATTCGTCAGAGTCGTCGTAGTCGGGATCGTCGCGGCGGGGATCGAGGGCGCGCCAATCGCGTTCCTCCACCGCCGCGCGCTTATCGACGAAATCGCCGAGTTCGGTGGCGCTGCGCCAGCCGCCCTCCTCTGCATCGACCACCAACGCGTCTTCACCGAAGGCGAACCAGGCTTCCAGTACCTCTTTGGCGGAGGCACCGGGCGCGCGGCACAGTTCGACGGAATCGCGCACATAGCGGCGGGCGAAGGCGTTGGCCTGCATCAGGGTGGGGAAGCCGGCGACTTCCTCCACGATATTGTCTTCGGCGCCGCCGGACAGGTCCAGGATGCGGACGCGCCAGCCGCCTTCGGGGGCAAATAGGTCACTCATGGGGGGAGGATAGAGCGTTCCAGGGGCCGGGGGAACAAGGCGCTTGGTGTTAGCGGTCTGAAATGCTATCTGTATGCACAATAGTGCTTACGTGAGGTTTCCATGCCAGCAATCCCTCCGAGAAGCTTCTCCGGCTCCGTCGCCACGACTGGCAATAGCAGCGGGCTGCGCATTGAAAAGAGCTTCTTCAAAGCTGCCCCCGAATTCGCGACGAAGGGCAGCAAGGTCCATCTCGATATTATCGGCCCCGGCAGAGTTCTGGTCAGCATCGACAGCCCGATCCCGGTGGACGGCGACGCGGACCCGATGATCGGGGCATGGCTCAGTTTTCTCGAACGTGAACCGGAACGCCTGATACCAGCCGGGGAAGCGGAACTCGCAGCGCTGGTTCGGCTGGTTGCGCATGTCTCGGCCGACGACAATGAGGCGATCCCCGACGACGTGACCTTCTAACGTGGGACGCCGCCCCGCACCTCCTGCGCCGGGGGCTGAGCGCAAGGGATGGCATTTAGTGTTCCACCCCCTGTTTCGGACCCCGTTGCTGGCGCTGGCCGATCAGGTGGCGCGCGCCCGTGAGACCGATCCGAAGGGGTATGACAACAACCCCCGTGCGAAACTGCTACGGCGGATTCTCGATCTGATCCTGGAGGAGATCCCCTCCGACCCCGCCTCGCCGAACTATCGGCTGGGCAATACCTTGGGCGCGGATGCCCGCGGCTGGTGCCGCGCGAAATTTCTGGGCCGGTTGCGGCTGTTTTTTCGCTTCGATACCGCGTCGAAGGTTATTGTTTATGCCTGGGTGAACGATGAGAACACGCTGCGCAAGGCTGGTTCCGGAACTGATCCTTATGCGGTGTTCCGCGCCATGCTGCTCGACGGCGACCCGCCCCATGATTTGAAGCGGTTGCTGGAAGCCTGTGCCGTCGCGCGGGAAGATGAGCGGTTGGGGACACTGACGGCACGAGGCCGGCGATGACGCACTAGACGGCATCCGTCCTTTCCTCCGACGGGGGGGCGTCGGCTAGCTTTGTGGTAAAATACACCCTATCAACGGGTCAGACATGACACGAATGCCCCGCTCCTGCCGGCTTCTCACTGGAGGCTCCTATGCATCGTCTGCTGCTGCTCCTAGCACTGATTTGCACCGCCCCTGCCTGGGCCGGGTCGCCAAGGGGCTGTGAGGGGGACATCACCGGTCTCTGGGACGGCCACGTTATGGATGGCGGCATGCTGGCACGGCTGAAATCAATGTTTGCCCTCAACGGTGGGGAGCTGACCGGCGCTTATCACATCGACAACTTGTCCGGCAGTTATGACGGGACGCTAACCGATTTCAGCCCGCTCGGCCCCTGCTCCGGCGTTTTCGTCTGGCATGACAAATACGGCTCAGGCATGGTCGAGATCATATTCATGCCCCGCATTGGCCGCTTCGATGGCCGCTGGGGTGCGCCCGTGCCCGAGATCAACCGTATTTTCGACGGCCTGCGCCCGCCGGCCACCAGTTGATGACCCCCGCCGCCTTCATCGCCAAATGGCAGGCCAGCACCCGCAACGAACGCGCGGCGTGCCAAGAACACTTCATCGACCTTTGCCACCTGCTGAATGAACCCCCACCGATCGGAATGCAGAGATGTGGCGTCGATCCTGGAACAGATGAAAAATGACGCCTACTGCTTCACCGCCCCCGCCGTCAGCCCCGCCACGTAATGCTCCACGAAGAAC
>CAIUPC010000153.1 GCA_903900905.1 uncultured Acetobacteraceae bacterium | reverse complement strand
TCGTGAGACAGTTCGGTCCCTATCTGCCGTGGGTGAAGGAGACTTGAGAGGATTTGTCCCTAGTACGAGAGGACCGGGATGAACATACCTCTGGTGCACCGGTTGTCACGCCAGTGGCACGGCCGGGTAGCTAAGTATGGAAAAGATAACCGCTGAAAGCATCTAAGCGGGAAACTTACCTCAAAACCAGGTCTCCCTGAGGGCCGTGGAAGACCACCACGTTGATAGGCCGGGTGTGGAAATGCGGTAACGCACGAAGCTAACCGGTCCTAATCGCCCGATAGGCTCAATAAACATCATGCATGGAAATCATCCACAGACCACTCAAACAAAGCACACAACACACACAAACCAGAACCTAAACACCCTGATCACAACACATCAGGGTGGATTGGACGACCTGGTGGCTATGGCGGGGATCCCCCACCCGATCCCATCTCGAACTCGGACGTGAAAATCCCCTGCGCCCATGGTACTGTGTCTTAAGGCACGGGAGAGTAGGTCGCTGCCAGGTCATCCAATCCACCCAAACCCCACACACGGGGCACACTCTTTATCGCGGGGTGGAGCAGCCCGGTAGCTCGTCAGGCTCATAACCTGAAGGTCACAGGTTCAAATCCTGTCCCCGCAACCAAATCAGGCGTGACCCATCAGGGCCACGCCTTTTTGCTGTTCTGCACAACCTACGCCGGGGCAAACAGGCGCTCACTCCCAACGGTCTCCGCGCCTTCAAAGGGGTTGATCTCCCCACAAAAGGCGGCGTCGCGCTGCAGCACCGGCACCACCTTCTCCGCGAACAACCGCATGTTCAGCTCAGACAGATGATGCGGCATGCTACCAAAGGAAAACTCCGTCACGAAATGATCCATCCCCGTCAGACGGCGTAGCTCGCCGATCTGCTGGATGCAGTCGTCCGGGGTGCCGACAACCTGGATTGAGACATAGAAGTCCGTCGCCTTGTCGCGGAAGCTGGGCTCCTTCATCTTCGTATAGGTCTTCGCCAGCTTCCCATAGGATTCGTAGCCCTTCACGTTAGACAGATGCCCGTCCGCGAAGTGATAGTGGTTGTCGATCGAATCCCACTTCTCACCGAGATATTTGAACGCCCAGTCCCGCGCTTCCTCCCGTGTCGGGGCGCAAGCCACATTGCTCAGGATGATCGGCGGCCGGGGGGTATGGCCGACGCTTTGCGCGATCTGGCGATAGCGCAGCACGTCTTCCGCGGCTTTCGGCCACTCGTTCTGCATCACAACCAGCATGCCAAAGCCCAGCTTAGCCATGATCTCCGACGACTCCGGGCTCACCGACGATGCATAGAACCGCCGCTCCGGGTGGGAGATCGGGCGCGGCCGGATCGACATCTCAGGGATTTGGTAGAATTCGCCTTGCCAGTCGAATCGCTCGTTCGAAAGCGCCTTCACAATCAGCTGGGCGGATTCGGCAAAGCGCGGGCGGGCTTCCTCCATCGGAATGCGAAAGCCCTCATATTCCACGCTCGCCGCGCCGCGCCCGAATCCCATTAAGGTGCGCCCGCCGCTCATGACGTCCAGCAGCGCGATTTGCTCCGCCACCCGGATCGGGTCGTGCCAGGGCAGCACGATCACGCAGGTGCCGAGCGTGATCTTGCTGGTGCGTCCGGCATAGTACGACAGCAATTGCAGCGGCGCCGGCGACATCGAATAGCCGGTGAAGTGGTGCTCCAGCGCGAACAGCGAATCAAAACCCAGCGGTTCGGCCAGGTCACCCAATCCCAGATGCTCATTGTACAACGCCACATCCGGCCGACCGGGTTGCGCGAGGATGCTGAGGGCGGTTCCGACTTTCATGATCGATTCTCCGTGTTCTGTCAGCGAATAGGGGAGAATGACGCGGGTGCAACCAGCATATTCTCCTGCGCGATGATGGCGCCGGTCGCGCCGCTGCCCGGCGGCCAAAGGCCCCGCGCCACGGCATCCGCGCGGATCCGTTGGCGTTCAGCCGCATCTTTATAGGCCCAGATATGAACCCACTTGTTCAGCCCGCCGAGTTCCGAATGCCAGGCGCCGACAAGGGGTGACAGCTTCACCCGCTCCTCAACCTTGGTGGCCCAGCGATCCATCACACCCTGCATCGCGCCAGGGGCAATCGTATAACGGCGGATCTCAAACACCGGTCCAATGTCGCGCGGCACCAGAGGCGGTGAGAACGGCGCCGGGACAAAGACCTCGCTCTGCTGCGACACCACGAATTCCCGTATCGGCGGCGGCCAGCCTTCTTCCTTGGATGCGGCGGCGCGGACTTCGGCGCGTTGGGCGAAGCTATCATATTGCCAGACATGGATGATCTGGTTCAGGGCGCCGACTTCGGTGTGCCAAAAGGCGGCAAGCTTAGAATGCTTTTCACGGATCGGTAGCGCCGCGCCGAAGCGCTTTTCCGCCTCGGCCAGGGTCCCTGGCTTGAGCTGGTAGGTTCGTACCTCGATGATCACGACAATCCCTCCGTCTTCGGTTGAAGGGAGGTTAGAACGAAGCCGCCCGCTGTCAAAGCCGGGCAGCCCGGATCAGCCGCTGCCGTGGATGAGGTAATTGGTGAGCGCGATGTCCATCAGCAACAAAAGAGTGAGGAAGGCAGCGGACCACATCTTGATGATGCGGGTATGCTCCCCATCCAGAATCCCAAGATCGCTCAGCTTGTGGGGATATGCCGCGGGAGCGATCTTGATCAGGGCCTGCATCCCATTTTCGCACCGCTCGTGATATTTTCCCTGCATCCAGATGAAAAAAACCATGAATACGGCGGAGCCGACTGTAATCAGCGTGTAAGACAAACACCCCAAAGGAGTCTCGCCGGGCCCCTTCGCGTGAATGCTGTAGAACACGCCCAGAAACGCGAGCACCATGGCCATGCATTTCTGGCTGATATCAACCGCGAAGCCAAGATTCTTGTTGTACTGGTCCAGGGTCACTTTGAACGTCGCATCCAGATCTGACATAGGCTCCCCTGTGGGTTGATTATACGGGGGAGGCTAACGGTCAGCCGAACGCCAAAGCAAGCGTTACCCCGCGACAAATCCTTCCAGCCAATGAATCGTATAATCCCCCGCCAGGAACTCCGGCGCGTCGACGATGCGCCGATGGAGCGGGATTGTGGTTTTGATCCCCTCCACCGCGAATTCATCCAGGGCCCGGCGCATGCGGTTGATCGCATCCAGCCGCGTCGGCGCGTGTACGATCAGTTTGGCTACCATGCTGTCGTAATAGGGCGGCACGAAATAGCCGGCATACAAGGCGCTATCGATGCGTACCCCAAGCCCACCTGGGGCGTGGTATTCGGTGACCCGGCCCGGGGTGGGCATGAAGGTCACGGGATCCTCGGCATTGATGCGGCATTCGATCGCATGGCCGGAGAAGGTGACGTCGGCCTGCGTATAGCCCAGCTCGGCCCCCGCGGCGACGCGGATCTGCTCGCGCACCAGGTCGACATCGCAGATCATTTCCGTGATCGGGTGTTCGACCTGCAGACGGGTGTTCATCTCGATGAAGGCGAACTGGCCGTCCTGATACAGGAACTCCAGCGTTCCGGCATTGCGGTAGCCCAGCTTGCGCAAGGCCGCCGTCGCGGTCGCGCCCAGCGCGTCGCGCTGCGCGGCGCTGATTGCCGGCGAACCGGCTTCTTCCAGCACTTTCTGATGGCGGCGTTGCAGGGAGCAATCGCGCTCCCCGAAATGCACGACATTGCCGTGCGAATCCGCCATGATCTGCAATTCGATATGCCGCGGCTTATCGAGGTATTTCTCGATATAGACGGCGTCGTTGCCGAAGGCCGCGCGGGCCTCGGTGCGGGCGCCGCGCCAGGCGTCTTCCAGCTCCGCGGCCGAACGGGCAACGCGCATGCCGCGCCCGCCACCGCCGGCGGCGGCTTTGATCAGCACCGGATACATGATGGCTTCCGCCACCGCCCGCGCCGTTTCCAGATCGCCCACCGCGCCATCCGATCCCGGCACCAGCGGCACGCCCAACGACGCCATCGCGGTTTTGGCCGCGATCTTGTCGCCCATCATCGAAATATGCGCCGAGGACGGGCCGATGAACGTCAGCCCGTGCGCTTCGACCATCTCGGCGAAGCCCGCGTTCTCCGACAGGAAGCCATAGCCGGGATGAATCGCATCGGCCCCGGTGATCGAGGCCGCGGACAGAATCGCGGCGACGTTCAGATAACTTTCCTTGGCGGAAGGCGGGCCGATACAAACGGCCTCATCGGCCAGCCGGACATGCATCGCCGTCGCATCCGCGGTGGAATGCACGGCAACAGTGGCGATGCCCAGCTCGCGGCAAGCGCGCTGGATGCGGAGCGCGATTTCGCCGCGATTGGCGATCAGGATTTTGCGGAACAAGGGCTCAGTCCACGATCATCAGAACTTCGCCGTATTCGACCGGCGCGCTGTTCTCAACCAGGATGCGGCTGATGGTGCCGGCTTTCGGGGCCTTGATCTGATTGAAGGTCTTCATCGCCTCGATCAGCAGCACGGTCTGGCCGGCGGTCACCTGTTGGCCGACAGAGACGAAATGCGGCGAGCCCGGCTCCGGCGACAGATAGGCAACGCCCACCATCGGGCTGGTCACGGCGCCGGGATGCGAGGCATCGGCGACGGGGGCCGGCGCCGGCGCGGCGGGCGCAGCGGCGACAGGGGTCGCGGCGGTCGGCGTGACGCTCACGACCGCGGCGGTCGCACCGCCACGAACAACGCGGATGCGGCTGTCCTTGTCGACCATCTCCAGCTCGGTCAGGCCGGTCTCAGCCATGATCACGGCGAGGCGGCGGATCGAATCAGGATCGGTGGGGATACGGTTCACGCGTGTTCCTCCGGACATAGGGCCACTGGTTGATTGGATGCCTGCCAGGTCTTGTCACGCGCCGGGCACGGCAATTTGGCGGACCGCGTAGCATACAGTGACGAGCCGGTCCAACCCGCGGGTTGTGCAATCGCAGATGGCAGGCTTGCGATGGTTTCCACTCGTCGCGGGATGGGTCAGATTTGCCCGCCGGGCATCCGGCGGCCTGCTCATCGTCGTCTCAGAGTTTTATTCCCATGCCTGTTAGGCATATTTTTGATACAAAACCCAGGATAGGCTCGAGAAATCGCAAATTTCTGCCATACAGGAGAGTCGGTCTTTGGGATCAGTGTGGCCATCCATAACATATTGCGTTACTCGGACTCACTTACAAGGGCCGATCCCAGAGATTGTGCCCCGCCTCTGCCGCCAATGACTGGCGGCCAATCGGCATCTTTCAACGCAGAGGCCGCTGAGGTGCAAAGACACCGAGGACCGATGATATCGGCCGAAGGTTGCCCGCGCGCCGCACCGGCCCCATAATTACCCCATGCCGAGCACCGTGACACTGACCCTGAATGGCGAAAGCCGCGCGTTCCACGGACCCGCCGACGGACCTTTATCCGTTCAGGGTCTGCTTGTTCAGCTCGAACTCGACACCCGCAAGGTGGCGGTGGAGCGGAATGAGGAAATTGTCCCCCGCTCCCGTTACGCGGAAACCTGGCTCTCCAGCGGCGATTCGCTGGAAATCGTGCATTTTATTGGTGGAGGCTGACTTGGACGGACAAACCGCTGGCGAAGATACCCAAGTGACGGAAGATACCTGGACCGTTGCCGGCCGCACGTTCCGCTCGCGCCTGATTGTCGGAACCGGCCGCTATAAGGACCTGGAAGAAACCGGCGCGGCCATCGAGGCCAGCGGGGCGGAAATCGTCACCGTGGCCGTGCGCCGGGTCAATCTGTCCGATCCTAAAGCGCCGATGCTGCAGGATTACGTCGATCCGAAGAAATACACCTATCTGCCGAACACCGCCGGCTGCTTCACCGCCCGCGAAGCCGTCCGCACCCTGCGCCTGGCGCGGGAGGCTGGCGACTGGAACCTGGTGAAGCTCGAAGTCCTCGGTCCGGCACCTTTGCTCTATCCCGACATGCAGGGCACGTTCGAAGCCGCCGCCGAACTCATCAAGGACGGGTTCGAGGTGATGGTCTATTGCGCCGACGATCCCCTGGCCGCGAAGCGCCTGGAAGACATGGGTTGCGTCGCCATCATGCCGCTCGGCGCGCCCATCGGCTCCGGCCTTGGGCTGCAGAATCCGGCCATGCTGTCGATGATCAAGGAAAACATCACCGTGCCGTTCCTGGTTGATGCCGGTGTTGGCACGGCCTCCGACGCGGCGATCGCGATGGAGCTGGGTTGCGACGCGGTGCTGCTGAATTCCGCCATCGCGCATGCGAAGAACCCGATTCTGATGGCCAAGGCGATGAAACACGCTGTGGAAGCCGGGCGCCTCGCGCATCTGGCCGGGCGCATGCCGCGCCGGATGGGTGCCGATCCGTCGAGCCCGCTGAGCGGGCTGATTCGGTAAGACGCGGCACCGCATCGGGGAGCCGCATGCGGTGTCAGGCCATGTCGATAAACCCCTCCGTGGGATCGCACTGACGCTCACGGCGTCGGTGATTTTCTGCGTCGCCGATACCATTGCCAAGAAGCTGGCCGGGGAGCTGGCGATCATTCAGATCGCCTGGACCCGCTATGTGGTCTTCGTCGCCATGGCATTCCTGCTGACGACGCGGATTCGGGGTGCCTCGTTCTATGTGCGGGCGCCGAAGTTGCAGATCTTGCGCGGGCTGTGCCTGGTCTGCTCCGGCCTGCTGTTCGTGCTGGGAATCCGCGATGTCGGTCTGGCGGAGGCCGCGACCATCGGCTTCATCGGGCCGATTCTGGTGACGTTTCTGTCGATTCCGCTGTTGGGGGAAAAGGTCGATGCCCGCCGCTGGCTGGCCCTGGCGGGCGGGATGGTGGGCGTGCTGGTGGTGTTGCGCCCGGGCACCGGCACGTTCCATCCGGAGGGGCTGTACCGCGTGGCCTCGGCCCTCTTTTGGTCGGTTGGGGTCATTCTGACGCGCCGGATGACAGCCACCGAGCGGGCCGAGACGACCATGTTCTGGTCGGCGATGACCGGGTTCATTGTGCTCTCGGCGCTGATCCCGTTCCATTTCGTGTCGCCGACAACGCGGCAACTGGTGTTATCGGCGGCGCAGGGCGTGTTGTCGTCGCTGGGGCAATGGCTGGTGATCATGTCGCTGCGGTTCACCCCGGTTTCAGTCCTGGCGCCCTATTCGTATTCGCAGCTGTTATGGATGACGATCGCCGGGTTTCTGGCGTTCGGGGTGTTGCCGGATGAATGGACGCTGGTGGGCGCGGCGATCATCGTGGGTTCGGGCCTTTATACCGCGCAGCGGGAACGCCGGGGGCGGTAATGCGGCGCCTCAACGCGCCGGTTGTGGTGCGGCGACCCGGATAGAGGCCAAAAGGATGCCCGTGGCGATCAGCACGATGCCGCCGGCGTGGTAGAGCTGGAAGGCCTCCCCCAGGAACACCACGGCAAGGATGCTGCCAAACAATGGCATCAGGTGCATCGACTGGCCGGCGCGGGCGGCGCCGATAAGCTCCACCCCCCGGTTGAACAACAGGTATGAGATGAAGGACGGGAACACCGCCGTATAGGCAACCGCCAGATAGGACGGCCAGCCGCCTTGGATCGTCGCGCCGCCGCTGACTTCCATCACGTAGAATGGCAGCATCATGCACGATCCCAGCCCCATGATCGCGATCAGGAAGCTTAAAGGATGCACCGTCGGTCGGCGGCGCAGCAGCGTGCAGTAAATGCCGTAAATCACCGAGGCGCCGAGGATCCAGGCATCGCCGCGATTAAGCCGCAACGTCAACAGCGCTTGCAGGGAGCCGCGGGTGGCGATGATTCCAACGCCGGCCAAAGAGATAACGATCGCAATGGCTTGCCGCGGCGTGGGGCGTTCGCCGAACAGTGCGAAGGCCCAGGCGATGATGATCAGCGGCAGGGCCGACTGCATCAACAGCACGTTCAGCGCCGTGGTGCTGGTGAGTCCGATATAGGCCGCGGTGTTGAAGGTCGCGATTCCGGTGGCGGCCAGCAGCACAAGCAGCTTCCAATGCTGCAGCAGCACCGGCCAGTCCTTTTTGACGTAGGGCCAGGCAAAGCCAATGGCGACAAGGAAAGCACCGGTCCAGCGTAAATAGGCCAAAGTAATCGGCGGCACATGCCCGACGACAGCACGTCCCAGGACCACGTTCATGGACCAGAAGATGTTACCGAGGATCAGCAGAGCCCAGGCGGAGTTCCAAAGTGCTTTTGGCAAGTATCGCCTCCTTTCTGTCAACCAATAGCTGATCAGAAGGCGCCCGCCCAGCCGTCTCTTCTGGGGTCGGAGCCGGCGGCCAACATACCGTTATCCATGACCCGGATGGCTTCCACGCTGCACGGGCCTTCCAATGGCCCGACGCGGTTCAGGCGGTGGCCCAGGCGTTCGAGGCCGGCCAGGATTTCTGGGCCGAAGCCTGGCTCGATCGTCAGGCGCCCATCGCCGTCATGCGGCCAGTTGGCGCCCTGTCCCTGCTGAATCGACGTCCACCGCGGTGCCTCCAACGCCGTCTGCGGGTCGGCGTTCAGGTCCATCATCGCGGTCAATACTTGCAGGTTCACCTGCACCTGATTGTCGGCGCCGGGCGTGCCCTCGACCGCCCAAAGGCGGCCATCCTTGAATACCATCGGTGCGTTCATGGTGTGGCGCACCCGCTTGCCGGGGGCGAGGCGGTTGGCATGGCCGGGCGTCAGGTGCCAGTAGGCCATTCGGTTGTTGAGCAGCACCCCGGTATCCCCCGCGGTGACGCCCGATCCGAAGTTGGAGTTGATACTTTGAATGCCGGACACGGCGTTGCCCATGTCATCCACGACGCAGAAATAGGTGGTGTCGCCGGCGGCCTGCTCGGGTTCGGCCAGCGGCAGGTCCTGGGCGCGGGTCAGATCGATACTGGCGGCGCATTCATCGGCATAAGCGTCGGAGAGTAAACGATCCAGCGGGATTTCGCCAAGATAGGGGTCGGTACCGAAGCGCTCCCGGTCCTGGAAGGCGCGTTTTTTGGCTTCGACCAGGATGTGGATGCGCTGGACCGGGTCGAGGGCGGCGATGTCGAAGCGTTCGACGATCTTGAGCATCTGCAGATGCGTGAAGCCGGTGGAGTTCGGCGGGGTCTGGGTGACCTGGAAACCGCGATAGGTGATGCCAATGGGATCCTGGATTTGGGGCTTGCAGGTTTCCAGGTCGCGTTCGTCCACCAGCACGCCGGCGTCGCGCATCCCCGCCGCAAGCCGTTTGGCGAGGCGGCCGCGGTAGAAGGTCTCGGCTCCGTCCTGGGCGATTTCCTCCAGCGTGCGGGCGAGGTCGGGCTGGTGGATGACCGAGGCCAATGGCGGCTGGCCGATATCCAGGCCGGACAGGAAGACGGCCTTGCTGCGCGTGTCTGCGGCCAGGATGGCGCGGGCTTCATGCGCGAAATGCCGATAGTGGTGGGAGACCGGGACGCCGTCCTTGGCATGCTGGATCGCCGGGGCGCAGAGGGATTTCCACGGCCGCGATCCCTGGGCGGCGTGCAAGGCGGCGAGCCCGGCCAGGAAGCCGGGGGTGGAGACGCTGAGCGGCCCCCGTACGGCGATCCCCTTGGCGCGAAAACGTTCCGGCGTTGCGGCGAGGGGCGCGGCACCGGTGCCGTTCCAGCAGGCGGTGGTACCGGCGCGGGCGTTATGCACCTGATAGAACCCATCGCCGCCGAGGCCTGACATCATCGGCTCCACCACGCTGAGCGTCAGCGCGATGGCGACCGCGGCATCCACGGCATTGCCGCCGGCGCGGAGCGTGTCGAGCCCCGCCTGGGTGGCGAGCGGGTGATTCGCACCGACGGCGCCGCGGCGGCCCATGATCAGCGTGCGGTAGGTGCGGTGGGGCAGATACATGACGCGCCTCGGACTGTTGTTGGCGTGACCATAGAGCGCATACTGCTCTTGGAAAGTCACATCTTTTGGCGTTTGCTATCGAAATGCCGGAGGTTGTGCTCAACAGCGAAACCGATTGGACGGGTTGGCGGGCTGCCACCCGCGCTTTGGTGCTCGCCGGGGTGGAGCCGCGGGAGGTCTTTTGGGCCGTTGGCGGCGTGCCGGTTGCGCTCCCGGACAGTCGCGGCAGCTTCGCCGTATCGCGATCATTGGTCGCCCTGGCGGGGCAGGCGATCCAGGCGCGGGAGCCGGAGCGGTTCGGCCTGCTCTACAGCCTGGTGTGGCGTGCCCATGCCGGTGAGGCCGTGCTTGATGACCCCGATGATCCCGACGTCCGGCTGGCCCGCCGCCTGGCGCTGGCGGTGCGGGCGGAGGCGCATCGCATGCGCACGCATCTGCGCTTCCTGCCAATGGGCGATCGCCTGCTGGGCTGGTACGCGCCCGCGCATTACGTGCTGGAGGCCAATGCCCAGCTGCTGGCGCGCCGCTTTCCGGCCGAACCCTTTTCCGTGATCACGCCGGATTCGAGCGCGCATTGGGATGGCGCGTCCCTGCGGTTCGGGGCCGGTCTGGCAAGGGTGGCAGATGACGACACGCTCTGCGCCTGGTGGGAGGCGCATGAACCCGCGATTCTGGCCGAAAGCCGCGTTGGCACGGCCGTGCCCGAAGCGGAGGCGCTGGATGAAGCGCCCCGCCCGCTCGATGAGCCTGCGATCGGGCCCGTGGTCTTCCCGATCGCTGTCGCATCCGCTCTGACCGCCGCTCGGCGGGAGGCGGAGCGATGCGAACGCTGCACGCTTTGCGGCCCCGCCACCCAGACCGTGTTCGGGGAGGGGTCGGCTGACGCCACCGTTCTGTTTGTGGGCGAGCAGCCCGGGGATCAGGAGGACGTTATCGGCCGCCCCTTCGTCGGCCCGGCGGGTCAGCTATTGGATCAGGCCCTGGAAGAGGCGGGCATCGACCGCCGCGGCATCTACATCACCTACGCCGTCAAACACTTCAAATACGAACCGCGCGGGAGGCGCCGGATTCATGTCTCCCCCAGCCCGGAGGAGATCGCGGCCTGTGGCATATGGCTGGATGCGGAGCGGGCCTGTTTGCGGCCCAAACTGTTGGTTGTGATGGGTGGGAGCGCCGCGCGGGCGGTGCTCGGCCGACCGGTTGCGGTGACGCGGGAGCGGGGGCAGGCGATGCGGCTGGCGGATGGGCAGATGGCGTTCGTGACCGTGCATCCGTCGTATTTGCTGCGCGTGCCCGAGGGCGAGGCGCAGGCGCGGGAATACCGGGCTTTCGTCCGGGACCTGATCGCTGTTCGGGATTTGGTTGATCGCCTGTGACGCGCTGCCGAACCAGGGCCGCTGGTTCGGCAGCACGTCGCGGGGGTATTAGCCGCGCTGGATCAGCTCAATCGACACATTCTGCGGCGCGGTCAGGAAGGCGATGGTCGTGCCGGGGCGGATCATCTTGGGTTCCATTGTGAACACGACGCCCTTGCCCTTCAGCTCCGCCACGGCCTCGGCCATGTTGGTCACGGTCATGCCGAAATGGTCCAGGCCGAAATAGGGGGAGCTTGGGGCGGCGGCGGCCTTGTCCGGTTCGGCCTGGGCGATGAACACCTTCTGCCCGGCGAGGTTCAGGTCGATGCGGGTGGACCCATCCGCCATCTTGGTGCGGATCACTTCGGCGCCCAGCATATCCTGGTACCAAACGGCGGTTTCTTCGGGATTGGGGGAGCGCAGATGCACGTGTTCCCAGGTGAACTGGACCATGGTGGGTTTCCTCCTGTTGATCGGGTAACCGCCATTAACTCACCTGTGGTGGCGCCGGGCAAGGGTGGCCGCTTGGCAAGCCTGGGTCCCGCACCGCACAATGAACCATGCCCCGCCGCGCCCCCGCGATCACCGCTGCCATGCTGCTGAACGCCTATAGCATTGGTCTGTTCCCGATGGCGGAGACCCGAGACAGCGACCGGCTGTATTGGATGGACCCGGAGCAGCGGGGGATCCTGCCCTTGGACGGCTTTCACCTGCCGCGCCGATTGCTGCGCACCGTCCGGTCCGGTGTGTTCGAAGTGTCCTGCGACCGGGATTTCCCCGGTGTTATCGCCGGTTGTGCCACGCCAGCGCCGGGACGGACGGAAACCTGGATCAACGACCAGATCCTGCGCTTATATGGTGAGCTGTTTGAACTCGGCCACGTCCATACGGTGGAATGCCGTTATGCGGGCGAGCTGGTTGGCGGACTGTATGGCGTGATGCTGGGCGGGGCGTTCTTTGGGGAGAGCATGTTCAGTTTCGTCACCGACGCCTCCAAGGTCGCGCTGGTGCATCTGGTCGCCCGGCTGCGTATCGGCGGGTTCACGTTGCTCGACACGCAGTATATCACCGACCATCTGGCCCGCTTCGGGACACGCGAAATTCCGCGCAACGCTTATAAGGCCTGGCTGGCGGAGGCGGTCGAAACGCCGGCGCAGTGGCTCGCCGCGCCCGATGCCGTGGTGCTGGCTGACGAAATACTCGCAATGGCGGGCAAAACCCCCATGTAACGCCACGATGCCTGCCGGGTCAGACGGGAGGATAACGGAGTTTTCAACATGATCGTCCCTTGGCGCGACCGCCGCGGTAAGTTCCTGCCCTTCAAGGCGGCGGTGCTCGCGGCTGGCTTCATCCCCGGCATTCTCTATGCCTTCTGGTGGATCAATGGCGACCTTGGCGGGCGGCCGGTGATGGAGGCGGTGCACGGGACGGGGTTGTGGGCGATCCGGTTCCTGCTGATCTCCCTCGCGATCACGCCGGGGGCGCGGATGCTGAACTGGCCGGGCCTGCTGCTGGTGCGGCGCATGGTGGGGCTGACCGGTCTGGCTTATGGGGTCGCGCACCTGTTTCTGTACGTCGTGGACCAGAAATTCGCGTTGGGGACGGTGGTCACCGAAATCCTGCTGCGGTTCTACCTCACGATCGGCTTTGTCGCGTTACTGGGGCTGGCGGCTTTGGGCGTGACCTCCACCAATGCGATGATCAGGCGCATGGGCCGCTGGTGGAAGCGTCTGCATCGGCTGGTCTATGTGCTGGTCGCGCTGGGCGCGTTCCACTTCTTCCTGCAGACCAAAGCCAATGTGTCGGAACCAGTGTTCGTTGCGGGCCTCTATCTGTGGCTGATGCTGTGGCGCGCGCTGCCGATAGCCTGGCAGCGGAGCATGTTCGCCTATCCGGCTTTGGCTATCGCGGCCGGGCTTGGGACGGCCGGGATCGAGTTCGCCTGGTATGCCCTGGCGACGCGGGTGAATGCCTGGCGGGTGCTATCGGCGAATGAGTCGATTTCATTCGGCCTCCGCCCGGCGCACTGGGTCTTTGTCGCGGGGCTGGTGGTGCTGGCGCTGGTCGTTGGTCGGCGGCTCATGATGCGCTTCGGCGGGCGGGTAGTGATCGCGTGATGTGGGGTGTCAGTGAGACAGCGTACCCACCGCTATGGCCGCGTGTCGCACCGCGTCGGAAATTTGCTGTAGCTGAGCGGCCAGTGGGTTTGTTTTGCGCCAGATCATGCCGATGGTTCGCGAGGGTTGGGGGTCCTTGAACCGGGCGACAGAGACCGATGTCGTGCGTGTCTCAACCGCGACGGCCATTTCCGGGATCAAAGTGACCCCCATGCCGGCGCCGACCATTTGGACGAGTGTGGACAGGGAGCTGGCGTCGAGCCCCTGGCGGGGCAGCGACGGCCGCATATCGCAGAATGACAGGGCCTGATCGCGAAAGCAGTGCCCTTCCTCCAGCAGTAGGAGCTTCATGTCGCGCAGGGCCGCACGGCCGGGAACCGGGGCGCCCTCATCCGCGCGCGGCCGGATCAGCAGGAAATTTTCCTGGAACAGCGGCACTTCGCTCAAGGACGGTTCGGATGTGGGCAGGGCGACGATCGCGGTATCAAGGTGGCCTTCGATCACGTCCCGCAGCAGCTTCGCTGTCAGTGTTTCACGCACATGGACGTCGATTGCGGGATAGGTTCGTGTGAGACTCCCGATGACAGTGGGCAGCAGATAGGGTGCGACCGTCGGGATCACGCCGATACGCAGCCGGCCCACAAGCCCTTCGCGCGATGCGCGGGCGAAGTCTTCCAGTTCGCCGACGGAGCGCAGGATATCACGGACGCGTTGCGTGGCCTCTTCGCCAAAGCGCGTGAGCCTGACCTGGCGGGCGCCCCTTTCAATCAACGGGGCACCCAGAGCGTCTTCCAGTTCCTTGATTTGCATCGACAAAGCCGGTTGCGAGATCGCACATGCCGCCGCCGCGCGGCCGAAATGGCCATGGCGTCCGAGCGCATCGAAATAAGCAAGCTGCCTGAGTGTGATCTGGTTCATCGTGTGATCTGGTTCATCAGAATATCTTATCACAAATATAAGAAAATACAATTTCACCTTATGAGTCGCTTTGGGTAAAACCCCTGCACGCGAACGGAATGGAGACGATACCATGGCTGACGCCAACAAATGCCCGGTGATGCACGGCGCTTCATCGAATGCGACCTTCGCCGGCAGGTCGAACCGCGATTGGTGGCCCAACCAATTGAACCTCGCTGTTCTCCACCAGCATGCTGCGCTGTCCAACCCGATGGGCGCGGCGTTCAACTATGCCGAAGCGTTCAACACGCTCGACCTCAAGGCTGTGAAAGCCGATCTCTTCGCGCTGATGACCACGTCGCAGGATTGGTGGCCGGCTGACTGGGGTCATTATGGTCCGCTGTTCATCCGCATGGCCTGGCACAGCGCGGGCACCTACCGCATCGCCGATGGCCGCGGTGGCGCGGGGACGGGCACGCAGCGCTTCGCCCCGCTCAATAGCTGGCCGGATAACGGCAACCTGGATAAAGCGCGCCGCCTGCTGTGGCCGGTAAAAAAGAAGTACGGCAACAGCTTGTCCTGGGCCGATCTGATGGTCCTGGCTGGCAATTGCGCGCTGGAATCGATGGGTTTCAAGACCTTCGGTTTTGGCGGCGGCCGGGCGGACGTGTGGGAGCCTGAGATCGACATCAACTGGGGCAACGAGGACACCTGGCTGGGCGATCAGCGCTATACGGGTGACCGCCAGCTCGATAACCCGCTGGCTGCCGTGCAGATGGGGCTGATTTACGTCAACCCGGAGGGCCCGAACGGCAACCCCGATCCCATCGGCTCCGGTCGCGATATCCGTGAGACGTTCCTGCGGATGGCGATGAACGATGAGGAAACCGTCGCGCTCCTCGCCGGCGGCCATACTTTCGGCAAGGCCCATGGTGCCGGCGATGCTGCTCTGCTTGGCCCGGCACCGGAAGGTGCGTCCATCGAGGCCATGGGCCTGGGCTGGATCAGCGCGTTCGGCAGCGGCAAGGGCGGGGATGCCATCACCAGTGGCATCGAAGGCGCCTGGAAGCCGAACCCAACGACGTGGGACAATGGCTATTTCGATATGCTGTTCGGTTATGAATGGGATCTGGTGAAGAGCCCCTCTGGCGCGCATCAGTGGCGTGCCCGGGATGTCGCGGAAAAGGACATGATCCCCGACGCGCATGATCCGTCCAAAAAGCACCCGCCGATGATGACGACGGCGGACCTCGCGCTGCGCCTGGATCCCGCCTACGAGCCGATTGCGCGGCGGTTCCATCAGAACCCGGACCAATTCGCCGATGCCTTTGCTCGCGCCTGGTTCAAGCTGACGCATCGCGACATGGGGCCGCGTGTGCGTTATCTCGGCCCGGAGGTACCGGCCGAAGTGCTGATCTGGCAGGATCCCGTGCCCGCCGTCGATCATGCGCTGCCCGATGCGGGGGATATCACGGCGCTGAAGGCGGCGATCCTCGCCTCCGGCCTGTCGATTGCCGCGCTGGTGTCGACCGCTTGGGCCTCCGCCGCGACATTCCGCGGCTCTGACAAGCGTGGCGGGGCGAATGGTGCGCGCATACGCCTGGCCCCACAGAAGGATTGGGCGGTGAATCAGCCGGCCCAATTGGCGAAGGTTCTGGCGGTGCTGGACGGTATCCGAACCGCCTTCAACGCCGCGGCGGGCGCGAAGAGGGTCTCGCTGGCCGATTTGATCGTGCTTGCGGGCGGCGCGGCGATCGAAGCCGCGGCAAAAAAAGCGGGGCACGACGTGGTGGTTCCGTTCACCCCGGGACGGACGGATGCTACGGCCGAGCAGACCGATGGCGAGTCGTTTGCCGTGCTGGAGCCGGTTTCCGACGGTTTTCGCAACTATCACGCCCCGGCCGTCACCACCGCGCCCGAGGCGATGCTGGTTGATAAGGCGCAGTTGCTCACGCTGACCGCGCCGGAAATGACGGTGCTTGTGGGGGGGCTGCGCGTGCTTGGCGCGAACCATGGCGGCACGCCTCAAGGCGTCTTCACGGATCGCGCTGGTACGCTGACCAACGACTTTTTCGTCAATCTGGTGGACATGGGCACAGCGTGGTCCCCGGTTTCAGGTGCCGGAAACCTGTTCGAAGGGCGCGATCGTGCGACGGGGGCGGTGAAATGGACCGCGACACGGGTTGACCTGGTCTTCGGGTCGAACTCCATCCTTCGCGCGCTGGCGGAGGTTTACGCCCAGGACGATGCGCAGCAGAGGTTCGTGCGGGACTTCGTGGCGGCCTGGTGCAAGGTGATGAACGCTGATCGTTTTGACGTCGCCGGCCGGCATTGACGGTGACGTACTGCCTGTGGCTCAACTCCGTCATGCCGACGTAGGTCGGCATCCACGCCTTTATTGCGTCCAACGGGAGAAAGGCGTGGATGCTGACCTACGTCAGCATGACGAGGCATGAGCAAAATGACAGCCGCATCGCACCGACAACCCATGATCTAACTCGGGCATTAAAAGGGCTGGTACAGTGTCGCGACCGCCCCCGTCACGCCCGGCTAACGCTGGGCTCACGCACGTTTGTGCATAAGGAGATGTGCGGCGTGGCGGTTTGTTCCTTTCCCGCCTGGCCTTCGGTGCGGCGGGTGTTGTGGTGGCGCCCGCCGCATCAAAACAGACGCATCAAAACAGACG
>CAIUPC010000152.1 GCA_903900905.1 uncultured Acetobacteraceae bacterium | reverse complement strand
GAAGGATGCAGGACACAATGTCGGTCAAAGTATTATGGGTCCTGGCCGGGATGACCGTCGCCGGCGGTGCCGGCACCGCCTGGTTCGCATTGAGCCAATTCAACGGTGCCGAGGCATCCAAGGTCGGCGTGCCCGCACCGGTGGTCCCTGCTGCCGCCATGCAAGCCACCCTCCCGCCGCCCGCGCGGGTCATCGCGCCGGCACAGGCGCCCGCGCCGGCCTTGCCGGTGATCGTCGCACCGTCCGGCAGCAGCCAGCTCATCGTGGCGCAGGCACAAGTGCCCCCGCCGGCCGCGGCCCCAAAGATGCCCATGGTGCAACGGCCGACCGAAGTCGCGCCGAGCCAGCCGTCGGAAAGCCCGAGTGGCGGACTGGGGCAGGCGGTGGCTGAGCGTGGCCGCGACAACCATTTCCGGTTCGATGCGACCATCAACGGCGTCCACATGCCGGTGCTGTTCGATACCGGCGCGAGCGTCCTCGCCCTGCGGGCCGAGGACGCGCAACGCCTTGGTTTTGATCCCGTCACCCTGCGCTATTCGTGGAAGACACGCACCGCCAACGGCGTGACTGAAACGGCCCCGATCATGATCGACACGATTACGATTGGCAATATCACCCAGCACAAGATCCAGGCCGTGGTGCATCGGGCCGGCACGCTGAGTGAGAATCTGCTGGGTCAGTCCTTCATGTCCGGGCTGGCGGGCTACAACGTCGTGCAGAACCAGCTGGTGCTGAAGGGCCGCTGACAGGCTGTGCAGCGGACCTCCATCGCGACGGCCATTTCCCCCTCCACCGAAAACACGCTACCCCTCCCGGCCACACTCCCACCCCGGCGAGGCAATGCGTAAGACCAACTGGACTCTTTTCTGGATGTGCGTGCTGGTGGCGATCAACCAGCTCGGCTTCGGCGGGGTCATGCCCGCCCTCCCCCTCTATGCGAAATCCTTTGGGGTCTCGGTCTCCGCGATCGGTATGGCGGTGGGCATCTATGGCCTCGGCCGGTTGACCGGCGCCGTGCCCGGCGGCTGGCTGGCCGATTGGCTGGGACGGCGGCCGACTTTGGCTATCGGCGGGTTGGTCACCGCGGCCGGCAATCTTTGGTGCGCTTATGCCACCAGCTATCCGGAGTTCATTCTCGCCCGCCTCGTCGCCGGGACCGGCGCCGGGTTGATCGTCACCACCGGGCAGATCGTGCTGGCCGATATCACCACACCGGCCCGGCGCGGGCGCATGGTCGCGATCTATCAGGGCACCTTCATCTTCGCCGCCGGAGTCGGCCCCTATCCCGGCGGCCTGCTGTCAGAGGCCTACGGTCTGACCGCGCCCTTTCTCGCTTATACGATCGCCGGCCTCGGCGCCGGGGCAGTCGCGATGCTGGCGGTCGGGGAAACCCGGGACCCCAACCATGCCGCCGCCCGGCGGGGCGGGAAAGCGGTCTCGACCCTGTCGCAAATGCGCAAACTCAGTGGACAAACCGGGTTCATGCTGGCGTGCCTGGTCTCCCTCGCCAATGCCGCTGCCCGCACGGGTGGCCTGTTCAGTGTTGTGCCGCTCCTGGGCTCCATGCGGCTCGGCCTGGGTGTCTCCGAGATCGGCTTTGCCCTGGCGATCGGCACCACGGTGGGGCTGCTGGCCGCTTATCCCGGCGGCATGCTGACGGATTACTTCGGGCGCAAGGCGGTGATCGCGCCGTCGACCGTCATTTCCGGCGTCTCGATGCTGCTGTTCTGCGTGGCACCGGACTACCGTTGGTTCGTCGCCGCCAGCATCGCCTGGGGCATCGCCGGCTCCATCGGCGGCTCCGCCCCGTCGGTCTATGCCGCCGACAGCGCGCCGCCCGGGTTGAACGCGGCCACGGTGGGCATGTTCCGCATGGCCGGGGATATCGGCTACGTCGCCGGACCGCTGGCGCTGGGCCTGATTTCCGACTGGTTCGGGGCAGTCGCAGCACTGGTCACGGCAGCCGGGCTGCTGGTCGTGGCCGGTGGCCTGTTCGCGGCCTTCGCGCCGGAGACCTATCGCGGGCGCGCCACCTGACCATCGATCACCGGATCCGCACGAACTTGTCCACGCCGCGATCCACGGTGAGCCCAGCATAGATATCACCCCGTGAATCCACGCCCACGCCATGGTCATGCCGGCTGTCCATGCGCACCAGCACATGGCCCTTGGGGTCGCGCACACAGACCTGGGCGGGTTTGCCGTCCACCTCCTGCTCCGCGATGTAGAAATTGCCATCCCGGCCGCGGGTGATGTCGTTCGGCCCGCCCATGCCGATCCATTCGCCGAGATAGTCCCCATCCGGCGTGAACTGCTGAATGCGCCGGTTCGCCCGATCCGCCACATACAGCGTGCCGTCGGAGTCAAAGGCGATGCTGTGCGGCAGGTGGAACTGGCCCGGCCCCTTGCCGGGGGTGCCCCAGGACGTGACCAAGGTCCCATCGCGGGTGAAACGATGGACCCGGGCGTTCCGGTATCCGTCGGTGACATAGATGTCGCCGTTCGGATGGGCGATCATCTCGGTGGGATGATTGAAAGGACCCGCAGCGCGCTCCGCCAGCCAGGGGGAGCCGGTGCAGCCGGTGTCGGCGTGCACCCCGAATGTCCCGAGGGTCAGAAGCGGTTTGCCATCCAGCGTGAACGACTTCGCGACCGAACCCGAGCGATCGGTCGTATAGACGATGTCATCAATGATTTTGAGCCCGTGCGGATCGCTGACGTCCCCCGTGCCCCAGGCGCCGAGATAAGTCCCGTCACGGTCGAACACCACCACCGGGGGATCGCGCCGCTGGAAGACATAGACCCGGTCCTGGGAGTCGGTGGCCACCCGGCTGACCATCCCGAACCGTTCCCCGTTGGGGAGCCTGAAGAAGTCGTGGATGACTTCATACATGTAGTCGCCTGAACCGATTGCGGTCATGGATGGGTTACTCCCTGTCTGGTGGCGGCTTGTGGACGCAGCTTGACCGGACCGTACGGCTTGGTACGGCCCGACGCAATATCCAGCGGCGGTGGCGGTTTCGCCGGATGGCCCTGCTGTTCCTCCGCCCCGGATTCCGCTATCCCGCAGGGCAGAAGGAGCCCCGCCATGACCTATCTCGTTGCTGACGACCTACCCTCCGCCCCCGCCGGGGAACGGTTCCGCGCCCTGCTCTCCCGCCCCGGCATTCTGCAGATGCCCGGCGCGCATAACGGCCAGGCCGGGTTGCAGGCGAAAGCCGCCGGGTTTGATGCGCTGTATCTGTCGGGCGCGGCCATGACGGCGTCGATGGGCATCCCCGACCTCGGCATGATCACCGTCGATGAGGTGTGCTTCTTCATCCGCCAGATCGCCCGCGCCACCGGCCTGCCGCTGCTGGCCGATGGCGACACCGGCTATGGCGAAGCGCTGAACGTCATGCACATGGTCCGCAGCTTCGAAGACGCCGGCGCCGCCGCGGTGCATATCGAGGATCAGCTGCTGCCCAAGAAATGCGGCCATCTGAACGACAAGAAGCTGGCCGATCCGCATGATATGGCGGCGAAAATCGCGGCGGCGCGGAAGGCGCGGCGGCATTTGTTCATTATCGCCCGCACCGACGCGGCGGCGAGTGAGGGCATCGATGGCTCCGTCGGCCGCGCCAAATTATTTCTCGACGCCGGCGCCGACGCCATCTTCCCGGAAGCCCTCACCACCGCCGAGATGTTCAAAGAAGTCGCCGCCCGCCTGCCCGGCGTGCCGCTGCTGGCCAATATGACCGAGTTCGGCCGCACCCCGTTCTTCACCGCCTCGGAGTTCGAGGCGATGGGCTACAAGATGGTGATCTGGCCGGTCAGCAGCCTGCGCATCGCCAACAAGGCGCAGGCCCAGCTTTATGCCGCGATCAAGCGCGACGGCGGCACCCAGAACATGGTCGATCGCATGCAGACCCGCGCAGAGCTGTATGCCACGATCGGGTATCACGATTACGAGGCGCTGGACGCCTCCATCGTCACCACCATCATCCCGCAGGCGATGCCGCAATGATCGGCCGCCGCGCGGCCCTGGCTGCCGGCCTGGCCTTCGTCAGCCTGCGGGCGGCACACGCCGCCGACACCAGCAAGCCACAGCCGGAACTGCCGAAGGAAAAGGTGACCATCGTCACCAAAGCGGGCGTGCGCCACGACTTCGATATCGAGATGGCGCTGACCCCCGATCAGCAGGAGGTGGGCGAAATGTTCCGCCCCTCCGTCCCTGAAAAAGGCGGCATGCTGTTCGACTGGGGCGCGGAGCGTCCGTCGCAGATGTGGATGAAGAACACGCTGGCCTCGCTGGACATGGTGTTCATCAACGCCGATGGCACCATCCGCTCCATCGCCGAACACACCGTGCCGCGCAGCCTGGCGGTGATCGACAGCCGCGGGCCGGTGCGCGCGACGCTGGAACTCGCCGCCGGGACGACCGCGAAGCTCGACATCAAAGTCGGCGATCGGGTCGAACACCGGCTCTTCACCGCCAAACCGTGACGGAATTGGGGGAATCCGCGATGCGCCCTTGCACCGCGCCCCCACCCCTCATAGGTTCCGGCCACGTCGTGTCGGGGTGTGGCGCAGCCTGGTAGCGCGCCTGTTTTGGGTACAGGAGGTCGTGGGTTCGAGTCCCGCCGCCCCGACCAGTAAGAGCTTAGTCTGATTGCGGGATTCAGACCTCCGGTGAGTCCACCTCCGGTCATCCCGCAAAATCTCGGAGATCACCATGCGGGCCCGCATCTACCTGCCGCCTAAGAATGCCATGCAGTCCGGGCGCGCGAAGACCCATGAATGGATTCTGGAGTTCGTCTCCACCACCGCCAAACGCGCCGACACCCTCATGGGTTGGATCGGCGGCGGCGATACCCAGGCGCAGGTGAAACTCACCTTCCCCAGCCAGGAAGAGGCCGAGGCCTACGCCACCCGCCACGAAATCCCCTACGACGTCGAATTGCCGCAGGCCCGCCGCATCAAGCCCAAGGCCTATGCCGACAACTTCCATTGGTCGCGCACGGAAAACTGGACGCACTGAGCCGCCGGACATGGCGGTCTATACCGAAGTCACCGACGACGCGCTGGCGGCCTTCCTCGCCGGTTATGATATCGGCACGGCCGTGGCTTTCCGCGGCATCGCGGAGGGGGTGGAGAACTCCAACTATTCCCTCCGCACCACCAGCGCCGATTTCATCCTGACGCTTTACGAAAAGCGGGTCGATCCGACGGAACTGCCCTGGTTCCTGGGCCTGATGGAGCACCTCGCTTCACGCGGCGTTGTCTGCCCGCAGCCGGTACGTGGGCGGGATGGGCAGGCACTGCGGCAACTCGCGGGGCGCTACGCCGCGATTACCACCTTCCTGCCCGGCGTCTGGCCGCGCCGGGTGCGCGCCGAACATTGCGGGCCTGTCGGCGCCGCGCTGGCCACCTTGCATCTGGCCGGGGCCGATTATGCGCCAACCCGGACCAATGCTTTGGGCCCGCATGGCTGGTTGCCACTGCTGGATCGTTCGCGTGATCGCGCCGATGCGGTGCAGCCAGGCCTGGCGGCCGAACTCGACGCGGCGCTATCGGGGGTTCTGGCCCGCTGGCCGAGCGGGCTGCCCGTCGGGCATATCCACGCCGATATGTTCCCGGACAACGTGTTCTTCCTCGGCGACGCCCTCTCCGGCCTGATCGACTTCTATTTCGCGGCGACCGACACGCTGGCCTACGACGTCGCGGTCTGCCTGAACGCCTGGTGCTTCGAGCCGGATTTCTCCTTCAACATCACCAAGGGCCGGGCGCTCCTCGTCGCTTATGACGCCATCCGGCCCTTAACGCCCGCCGAACGCGCGGCCCTGCCGGTGTTGTGCCAGGGCGCGGCGATCCGCTTCCTGCTGACCCGGCTGTTCGACTGGCTGAACACGCCGGCCGGGGCGCTGGTAACGCCCAAGGACCCGCTCGAATATCTGCGCCGGCTGCGCTTCCACCTCAGCGCCCGCGACGAACACGCCTACGGCATCTGAAACAGGATTCTTTGCAATGGCCCGCGTTCGCTCCATCCCCTCCTCCGAACTGCCCGCGGACCTGGCGGCGATCTATGACCGGTTCGCGGCGTCCTATGGACCGTTCGCCAATCAGGCGGCCGTGTTCGCGCATGTGCCGGCGGCACTGAAACATCTGATGTCGATGCTGATGGAGCTGCGGGAGGCCGCGACGCTGCCGAAGCGTTATCTGGAACTGGCGATCGTCGTCGTCTCCCGCCTGAACGAGTGCGACTACTGCGTGGCGCATCACAAGCCGTTCCTGGCGATCGAGGGCATTTCACCGAACGGCATCGACGCGGTGATGGAATACCAGAACCACCCGGAACTGACCGATGTGGACAAGCTGGTCATCGAATACACCATCGCCACCTGGACCAATCCGCACCGGCTGCGCGACCAGATGTTTGAGCGGTTGCGGGCGCATTTCTCCGAAGCGCAGATCGTGGAACTGACCTTGCGCCTGACGCTGTGCGGGTTCTTTAACAAGTTCAACGATGCGCTGGGGATCGAGGATGAGCCGGAAGCGCTCGCCCGCGTCGCCGCGCTAACGGAAGCCTGATCCATGTCTGATACGCCGGCCGAAGATGTTGTCGATATCTGGACCGATGGCGGCTGCAAGCCCAATCCCGGCCCGGGCGGCTGGGGCG
>CAIUPC010000151.1 GCA_903900905.1 uncultured Acetobacteraceae bacterium | reverse complement strand
TCGTTTCCGCGATCTGTGAATCCGGTAGGGACAAGCCGGGCCATGACGGAGATGGCATGAGTCAATCTTTACGCCGGTTGGCATCATACGCGGGCTCGCTGGCGTCGTGATGCCGGCTGATCTCTCCGCCGTCAAGGCTCAATGCGTTGCACACGTTCCATTCAAGGCGGACCGGCATCCTCCATCGGATTGAATTGGTTTATTTTGGATAAAATACATGAGGTCGAAACATTAAGAAATCGATGGGAACAACCACCCCATGGCATCACCGCTGATAGGTAACCTTGGGGAGTTTCCACACCGGCGGCGGCGCGCTCTCGACCATCGCTACCGTATTCGTGGGCGGCGGTACCATCGCCACCAGGCCCGGAGCGCTGCCACGCGGACCGGGTGTCCAGATCCGAATGCCAAAAGCCGCAATCTGGGGCTGCGAGACCGTGATCGTATCCGGCTGCGGCGGCGTGCCATTCCACGCCGCGAACACCAGCCGTCGATATGGCTCCCCCCGGGCCGGATCGGCCGAGTGATAGGCCGCGACGGCCCTGTCCCAGGATCCGGTCCGCTCTTTCAGCGAGGCGAGGAACCCGCCGGCATAATCAGCATTGGCAACGGGATCGAATGCCGTTTCCAGATCCTTGAAGGCATTGGGATGATGCAAAAGGCTGACCTGGAAGCAACCGACATCGATGTTGCGCACCCCTCGGGCCCGCGCGGTACGGGTGGCTTGAATGGCATCGGCCGCGCTTTCGAAATGCTGGCCATCCCCGGCAACATCGATGCTCCAGGGCCAGGCCGCGGTGCGGCCAAGGCCGGCGACCCAGCGGCCGCTTTCGACCCGGCCGATCGCGGATAGCAGTCCGGGGGGGAGCTTATGGGCCTGCTCAGCGGACGCCGCGGCCTCTTCACATGGTACCGCTGCCGCCGCCACACCGGCGCCGGAGGCGAGTACCGCCGTCAGAAAAAGGAGCAATGCACGCATCAGGGTCCGTGGGCTCGATAGAACCTCATGCCACAAGCTGGATCGCGGCGCCATTGCCGCGGCCGGCCTGCTCCGACGGTTCCTGCAGGGTATAGCCGCAGCCCCAGACCGTGCTGATCAACGAAGCCACCCCGGCCTGGGTCAGCTTTTTGCGCAGCCGGCACATCACGACGTCGATGGATTTTACGTCCGGCTCATCCACGCCGCGATACAGGTGGTTGACGATCGCTGCCTTGTCGAGAATGACCCCCTGCCGGAGAAACAGCAGTTCCAAGACCGCGAATTCCCGGCGGGACACGGACAGCTTCGTTCCGCGCACCCGGACCTCCCGGCGGTCAAGGCTCAGCGACACGCAGCCGACGGTCAGAGTCGAATGCGTATGCCCCTGGCGGCGGCGCGCGATCGCGCGCACGCGGGCGGCGAGTTCTTCGAAGTCACAGGGCAGCGTCACGAAATCATCGGCGCCCATATCGAGCGCCCGCGCCCGCATGCCCGGAGTTGCCCCAGCCGCGGCAAGCATGACCGGTGTATTGATGCCGGCAGATCGCGCCATGCGGGCGACCTCATCGCCCAGCATATCGGGCAGCAAGAGATCAGAGAGCAGCAGGTCGTAATCGATCGCGCGCATCATATCCAAGGCCTCCTTGCCGGAAGCCACGCACTCGGTACGGATGCCGCGTTGGCGCAAAGCCGAGGCTACGCTTTCGCCATAGCCCCCCAACTCCGACCCGACCATCAAGATCAGCATCGTCTGAACTCCCGTTCTTTCCCGTTACTGACAATCCTCCCACGCAACCCTCGGTCGTGTAAATCCCCCAAATCATGAAAGTGCTGTGCAACTTCAGGTCGTGCCCGTTTCGTTCACGCGTCCGGACACGACCATGCTGAGGCATTGGAGATGAATTTCAGGTAGCAATCAGATACAGGCTTGCCAATTCGCCTTAATTGGGCGGCATGGTCGCTCAGCCGTGGTAAAGACGCCTCGCGGGATGGTCGCATTCCCGGTGCGAGGAGAAATTTCATGGGATCGGGGCTATGGCGAGGCCCAAAGTTAACTGCTTCCGGTGCGGCTCTGGTGTGCGAACCTCGTCATGCCGGCGAAGGTCCGCATCCACGACTTCCGCTGTCGGGATCTTGCAAGGCGTGGATGCCGACCTTCGTCGGCATGACGGCGGGGGGACAGCCGGCAACGCCAAACGACGCAGTTAATCTTGGGTGCCGCGTGTGGGAAGCATGACGGCAACGCCGTATCCGGGCCGGCGTCAGACCGCCATCGGCATGGCCGCCGTGCTCATGTCCCGTGCGGCGCATGCCGCGAGTCCCGCCCAGGTCGCCCCCGCTCTGCGGTTGCCGCCGGGCGGGCGGCCGGCCGTCGCTTTGACCCTGGATGCCTGCCCCGGGGCATTTGACATGCGCCTGGCCCGCGCCTTGGTTGAGCAGTCGGTCCCGGCCAGCCTGTTCCTGACCGCGCTGTGGATCGCCCGCAATCCCGACGGGCTGGCGTTCGTGCTGGCCCATCGGGATTTGTTTTCGCTACAGAATCATGGCGCCCGTCACCTGCCGCCGGTGCTGGGGGCAGGAGCGACGTTCGGCCTGGCGAATGCGGGCACGATGGATGCCATAAGGGCGGAGGTCGCAAGCGGAGCCGCCACCGTCGAGGCCGCTTGTGGTCAGGCACCCACCTGGTTTCGGGGCGCGACCGCGCTTTACAGCCCCGATGCGCTGGCCCCGATCCGCGCGATGGGATTCGGGATTGCGGGCTTTTCGCTGAACGCGGACATGGGCGCTTCCCTCCCCGCGGCGTCAGTGGCGGCGCGAATCACCAAGGCTCAGGACCGGGATGTGATCATTGGCCACATCAACCAACCCCTGCGCCCGAGCGGCGCCGGCATCGCCGCCGGGATCGCCGCGCTGAAGGCGCAGGGGATGGCCTTCGTGAAGTTGCCGGATCAGATCGCCATATAGCCGCCATCGACATTGTAGCAGGCGCCGGTGACGTAAGACGCGCGGTCGCTGCTGAGCCACAGCACCATCTCGGCGATTTCCTCGGGCTTGCCCATACGGCCGAACGGGACTTTGGCCATCAGTTCGGCGCCGCGGCGCTTCATGGTGTCCTCGGTCATCTTCGTTTCGATATAGCCCGGGCAGACGGCGTTCACGCGGATGTTGTTGCCCGCGTATTCCAGCGCCGCCGTCTTGGTCAGGCCGAGCACGCCGTGCTTGGCGGCGACATAGGCGGAGGAGGTGTACAGGCCGACCAACCCGGCGATGGAGCCGGTGTTAACGATGGTGCCGCCGCCCTGGGCGATCATCTGCGGCAGCTCGTGCTTCATGCACAGCCACACGCCCTTGAGGTTGACGCCGATCATGCGGTCGAAGGCGTCGTCGGACCATTCATGGGTCAGCTTGCCGGCGGCGCCGACCTGATAACCGGCGATGCCGGCGTTGTTATAGGCACAGTCGATGCGGCCATAGGCGGCGACGACGGCGGCGACCATTGCCTGGACATGGGCGCTGTCGGTGACATCGCCGCTCAGGCTCATGGCCTGGCCGCCGGCGGCATTGACCAGCGCCACGGTCTCGGCGGCCGCTTGTTCCGAGTAGTCGGCGATGGCCAGGCGCGCGCCTTCACGGGCGAAAGCGAGGGCCGTGGCGCGGCCAATACCGCCGCCGCCGCCGGTGATGAGGGCGGATTTACCTTCGAGCATGCCGGTCATTTGGGTTTCCTCCAGGGTTGGTTTGGTGTTTGAGACGGGGCCGGTTCGACACTGCCGCCCCCCCCCCCGCGTCATCCCCGGGCTTGTCCCGGGGACCATGGTTTCCGCCTCTGCCGCGAGTGGTCCCCGGGACGAGCCCGGGGATGACGAAAGGGGGGAAGCGCGTGGGACGCGGTATGCGCCCTCTCAGCCGCCGAGCGCGCCTTGGGTGTTCACGTACACCGAATACAGCCCATGGCTGGCGGCCATGAACAGCCGGTTGCGGAAGCGGCCGCCGAAGCAGAGGTTGGCGCACCGCTCGGGCAGCGCGATATGACCGATGGGTTCGGCGTTCTTGTTGAAGATCCGCACGCCATCGAGCGCCGGATCGCCCATGCCCCAGCCGCACCAGAGGTTACCATCGATATCCAGACGGAACCCATCCGGCGTGCCCGGGCCGGCATCGATGAACACCCGCTGATTGGCGAGTTTCTTGCCGCCATCCAGAACATCCAGGGCCACGATCTTGCGCGACGGCGTGGCGCGGGAGGCAACGACATACAGGATCGACTCATCCGGCGAGAACGCGAGTCCGTTCGGGCCGTCGATATCATTGGCCATCATCGTCGCCTCCCCGGTCTGGCCGTCGATGCGCCAGACGGCGGGGGTGATCTCGGAGTCCGCCTTTTCGCCCTCGTAATAGCCGCTGATGCCGAAGGACGGATCGGTGAACCAGATCGAGCCGTCGGACTTCACCACGACATCGTTGGGGGAGTTCAGGCGCTTGCCCTGATAGCTGTCCATCAACACGGTGAGGCTGCCGTCATACTCGGTGCGGGTGACGCGGCGGCCGCGATGCTCGCAGGTGACGAGCCGGCCCTGGCGGTCGCGGGTATTGCCGTTGGCATTCCAGGAGGTCTTGCGGAAGACGGAGACCGCGCCGGTCTCTTCTTCCCATTTCAGGATGCGATCGTTGGGGATGTCGCTCCAGAGCAGATAGCGGCCATCGGCCACGTAGACCGGGCCTTCGGACCAGCGGCAGCCATCATACAGACGCTCGACCGAGGCCAGCGGCAGGCGGTACTGATTGAAGCTGGCGTCCAGCACCTGAACGGCCGGATCCGGGTAGCGCGTGCTCGGTTGCCACATGATGACTTTCCTTCCCTGAACGATGATGTGTGATGGTAGCGGTGTGGCGTGGCACCGGCAACGCGTGCGCCTCGACCGGCCGGTGCCGCGATGATAGTCTGACGGTGCAAAGCGGGAGAAAACCGGTGCTCACCAAGGCCCAAATCCAGGAATACAACGAAATCGGCGCCATCGTCGTGCCGGATATCCTGACGCCCGAGGAAGTCGCACATCTGCGCGCCGTGACCGACGGGTTCGTGGAGCGCGCCCGCGGCCTGACCGCGCATGACGCGGTCTACGACCTGGAGGACAGCCACAGCGCGGACAACCCCCGAGTCCGCCGCATCAAGGCCGCCCACCTGCACGATCCCGCTTATGCCGCGCTGAGCCGGCATCCCCGCATCATCGCGGTATTGAAGGACCTCTGGGGTCCGGACATCCGCTTCGATACCGCCAAGCTGAACATGAAGTGCGCCGGGTTCGGTGCCCCGGTCGAGTGGCATCAGGACTGGGCCTTCTACCCCCATACCAACGACGACCTCGCCGCGGTCGGTGTGATGTTCGACGACATGGCGATGGAGAACGGGCCGCTGATGATCCTCCCCGGCAGCCATCGCGGGCCGACCTATGACCACCATGCCGGCGGGCGGTTCTGCGGCGCGATGGACCCCACCAATGCCGATGTCGACTACAGCAAGGCCATTCCGCTGCTGGGCAAGGCCGGCTCCATCACCGTGCACCACGTCCGCGCCGTGCATGGCTCCGCACCCAATCTGTCCGACAAAGATCGGCGGCTGCTGCTGTTTCAATTCCGCGCCGCCGATGCCTGGCCGATCCTGGGCTTTCCCGGCGGGATCGAGGCGTTCGATGGGTTGATGGTCTCCGGCCAGACGCGGGAGCCGCGGATGGCACCCGCGCCCGTTCGACTCCCCCTGCCCCCTGCAACGAAGCAAGGCTCGTTGTATGAGAACCAGAAGGGCATGAAGAACCGCTTCTTCGCGGCACCGGCGCTGGAAATGGCGCAATGAGCCGGCGCCCCGCCGAACCCATCTTCGACGCCACCCCGCACCCGTTTGGGGCCGGACCGGTGCAGCCGCTGGTCTATGATGCCGCCTTGCGGGCTTTGCGGCAGCGGACGGTCAACTTCGCCGCCAAGCGGCTGTCGGATATGCTGTTTGTCAGCGGCCTCGACCTCTTCACCGCCAACGAGCACCTGCGGGTGCGCGCGGCGGCGGTGCCGGCGGGATTGGACGGGCGCTCGGACAGTACCGACATCGCCGGGGATGTGTCTGCCGCGATGGCGGCGGGGCGCATCAAAATCGGGGCTGACAGCGGCGACCACCGGGTGACCGTCACCTGGGACGACCCGGATTTCGGGGCACCCGTCACGGGTTCCGCCCTGGCCCGTGCCGGCTACGGCAGCATCCTGCTGGGTGAGCATAGCGCGCCCCGCTTCGATCCGAAGCCCATCGCCCGCTCGACGCCCGAGGCCTGGCCCTGGCCGATGGGGGAAAGCCTGGGCGACATCACCGCGCCACCCGCGGCTTTGGCCACCGCGCTGGACGCGTTCATGGCCAGCTCCGCCGGCGTCTATGGCGTGGTGATCGCGTCGCCGGAACGGATCCTGGTTGAGCGCTACAGCGCCTTCGGCGCCCCCGATCGCGTTACGCCAAGCTGGTCGATGACCAAAGCCATCACCTGCACCATCATCGGCCGGATGATCCATGAGGGCTGGCTGAGTTCCATGCACGACCCCGCGCCCGCCCCGCTCTGGCGCGATCCGCGCGGCATTCAGCGGCTGATCACGCTGGATCACCTGGTGCGCATGCGCTCCGGTATCGGGTTTCCGGTCCGGCTCGAAGACGGGCAGACCGTGATGGGTTTCGAAAACAGTGCCGTCTATCAGGACGGGGTCGATGCCTTCGAAGCGGCGCAGCGCACCGTCGTCGCCGCTTTGCCGGGCAGCGTGTTCCGCTACGTCAACTCGGGCATGAACGTGCTGGGCGCGGTTATCCGCGACCAGATCGAGCGGCGTGGCCTGCCCTACCACGAAACCGTCTACAGCCTCCTGGTCGATCGTCTGGGGATGAGCAGCTATCAGCACTCGGCGGATATCGCGGGCAATTTCATTGCCTCCGGCGCCGGATACGCGACCGCGCGGGATTATGCCAAGCTGGGCGTGCTCTATCTGAACGACGGCGTCTGGGCCGGGGAGCGGATTCTGCCGGAGGGCTGGGTCGATTACGCCCTGGCCGCCACCCATACCGGCACCAGCTACGCCGCCTGCTTCCGCACCAACACCGACCGCCTGTTCCCCGACCTGCCGGAGGATACCGCCTGGGCGGCCGGCGCCTCCGACAACCGGATCTTCATCCTGCGCCGGCACGGGCTGACGGTCACGGTGACCAATGAGACCGATTACCGGATGGACCTGGGCGCGCTGAACCGGCTGATCGCCACCGCTATCGAGACCCTTGTTTGAA
Organism: uncultured Acetobacteraceae bacterium; assembly: GCA_903900905.1. Taxonomy (GTDB): domain Bacteria; phylum Pseudomonadota; class Alphaproteobacteria; order Acetobacterales; family Acetobacteraceae; genus Rhodopila. Next base: position 1,009 of record CAIUPC010000151.1, on the reverse strand, counting down.
GGAAGCACCCAATGACCACCGTTCGTAACGTCGCCCGTGAGAAGCTCGAGCAGGGGAAACTGTCCCTCGGCGTGGGGGTCCGCATGACCCGCAGCGTGGAGATCGCCAAGGCGATGGCCACCGCCGGGTTCGACTGGCTGTTCCTGGATATGGAGCACGGCACCATGTCGCTGGACGCCTGCGCCCAGATCTCCGCCGCCGCGCTGGATGCCGGGATCGCCCCGATCGCCCGCGTGCCGAATGGGCAGTATTCGATCGCGACCCGGGCGCTGGATAACGGCGCGCTGGGCATTGTCATGCCGCATGTGGATACCGCGGCCGAGGCGCGGGAAGTCGTCGAGAAGCTGAAATACCCGCCGATTGGGCATCGCTCAGTCGGCGGCTGGGGGCCGCATTACCAGCTGGGCTCGCTGTCCACCGGGGCGGCGGTGGATGTGCTGAACGCGTCCAACCTGACGGTGGTGATGCTGGAGACGCCGCTGGCGATCCAGAATGCCGCCGAAATCGCCGCCGTGCCGGGTGTGGACGTGCTGCTGATCGGGTCCAACGACCTCTGCGCCGAAATGGGCATTCCCGGCGATTTCGGCAACGATCGGCTGGCCGAGGCCTACGGGACCATGATCGCCGCTTGCGAGAAGGCCGGGAAGTTCCCGGGCATGGCGGGGATCTATAACGAGGCCATCATGCCGCGGTATATCGGCATGGGCGCCCGCTTCATCCTGTCCGGGCAGGATGCCAGCTTCATGATGTCCGGGGCCGTGTCCCGGACGGGCTTCCTGCGCAAGACCCACGGGGGGTAGCTTCAAATCACGTCATCCCCGGGCTCGTCCCCATAGGCGCTAACATAGTGAGAGATGGCAGCAAAAACCGTCATCTCCCGTGTTATCGGTCAACCCTGAAATCGGATTTTATTATCGTTTGGGCTTCCGCGTTGGTGGATCAATCGCGTCCGAACCCCTTTGGCAATTGGATGGAGGCGATGTCTTCGAGGTCGAGCTCGACGATTGCC
>CAIUPC010000150.1 GCA_903900905.1 uncultured Acetobacteraceae bacterium | reverse complement strand
GGGAGGGGGTTGAATAAGATGGGCTAAAGGATATCGCAAGAAAGTTGGCTCGACCCCGGTTGATACGGCCGCAGCCACTCTTAGTACCTCTTTACGTGATGCCAACACGCCGTTTCTCCGTGTTAGCACTGGCGTCTATATGCTTAAGGAGATGTCAGGGAAACAAAAACGAGAACAAGCCGAAAAAACCGAGGCGATTGATCAATTAGACGAGGCTGGCGCCCTTCGGGCCTTCGGTATGTTCTGGCAGAGAGATTTGGTGGCCTGGAACAAGGCGCCGAAACTTCTGGGGCGGCAGGGCATCGACGGGGCTGATCTTATCAATTTGGCCGGACAGGTCGGTGTATATTTGCTTCATGACCGCGAACGTGTCGTTTACGTGGGACAGACGACCACTACACTTTTTGGACGCCTGAAATTGCATACAACTGGCCGCATGGCTACGCGTTGGGATCGGTTCTCTTGGTTTGGCCTGCGGGATGTATCGGAGAATGGTGTACTATCCGACGCGCATGTGGTGTGGGGTCAGGAGGTCATGATCAAGACGATGGAGGCCATCCTGCTGGAAAGCCTTGAGCCGCCGTTAAATCGCAGGGGTGGCGACGGCTTGACGGGTAAAGAATATGTCCAGGTCCCGGAGCCGCAGTTCGAGAAGGAGCGGCGAAAAGCGTTATTCGAGCAGATTCTCGAACGTGCAAATGCCGGGTCCTAATGACGCCCTCGTTGATGCTGGCCGACGTAGCGGCGGTCTGGATTGTCGTCCTTAGCCGGACTGGCTAGGTAGTCATTGACGCGCGTAACCTGAAAGGTTACACAATAATGATCCTTCGGTTCAGGCATAAAGGGCTCGAACGGCTGTTCACCACCGGCAATGCAAGCGGTGTTTCGGCACAACACACCCGTCGCATTCGATTGATCCTGGCGCTTCTGAGCGTGGCGAGATCACCCGACATGATGGATGCGCCCGGTCTCCGCTTGCATGCCCTGAAGGGTGATCTCGATGGCAGGTATGCGGTGTCGGTCTCCGGTAACTGGCGGATTATATTTGGTTTCGATGGTGAGGATGCCACCGACGTCGATCTGATGGACTACCACTGACAGGACCTGAGTGATGAAGATGCACAATCCACCCCACCCCGGTGAAGTCCTGCGGGACATTTACCTTACGCCGCTTGGGCTGACGGTGAAAGCGGCGGCTGAAGGACTAGGGGTGACACGCAAGGCTTTGTCCGAATTGGTGAACGGTCATACGCATCTCTCCCGCGATATGGCGATCCGCCTGGCACAAGCCTTACCGAACACCGACATCCGGTTGTGGCTCGATCTACAGGTGCAGTTCGATGCCTGGCAGGCGGAACAGCAGGCCTCCACCATCCATGTCACGCCATTCGCCGCCCAGGTTAGTGCCTGACCGCTGTCGTTTGTCGTTGGCGCGCGGGTTCCGTGCCAGTACGAACGGTGCATGAAGCATCGTCGCCTTCCCGCGCCCGCCCTCAGCGCCGCTCTCCCTCCGCCAATGTTTGATCGGGAGGCAAGACCCCTACGCCGTGAGCGGAGTGCGTATCGGACCGCCGGCCGCCAACCGGATGCGGCCATCGGGGCAACGTGCTGACCTTCCCCGTTCAAAAGCCGCGGCAACAGCCCATACAACGTGAGACCCCCGCACCCGTTCCCATCCGCGTCCCCCCGCGCCATACTCCCAACCATGATCCCCATATCCGTCCTCGACCTCTCCCCCATCCCCGAAGGCAGTGATGCCGGCGTTGCGTTGCGCACTTCGCTCGACCTCGCC
>CAIUPC010000149.1 GCA_903900905.1 uncultured Acetobacteraceae bacterium | reverse complement strand
TGACCGAGGCCGGACTGCTGCCGGGCGCGCTGCTGCGCAATGCCGGCCTGCGCTTCCTGTCGATGGATGCCAGCCTGAAGGTCGAGCGCGCCGATACGGTGTTCACCCGCAAATACAAAAAGGGCCAGGTGTTCCGCTCCGTGATGGCCCATGGCGACTGCAACTAATACGCCAATGACGCCACCCTCGATCGGCTGGAGGGCGATGGACTTGTTGCCTTCCGCTATGCCGGTGAGAACCTGAACGGCAGCGCCCGCGCCATCGCCGGGGTGTTCAGCCCCAATCTGCGCATTCTCGGCATGATGCCGCACCCGGAAGATATGGTGGACCCGCTGATGGGTGGCACCGACGGCAAACCCCTCTTTGACGCATTGGCGGCTGCCTGATGGAACGTGATGTGAACCAGGCGCTGGCCCGCGAGTTCGGGCTCAACGCCGAAGAATATCAGCGCGTGCTGGACATCATGGGCCGCACGCCCAGCTTTACCGAGCTCGGCGTGTTCAGCGTCATGTGGTCGGAGCATTGCTCGTACAAATCCTCCCGCGTATGGCTGAAACAGCTGCCGACAACAGCGAGCTGGGTCATCCACGGCCCCGGCGAAAACGCCGGCGTGGTCGCTATCGGCGACGGGCTGGCGGCGATCTTTAAGATGGAGAGCCACAACCACCCGAGCTTCATCGAGCCCTATCAGGGCGCGGCGACCGGTGTCGGCGGCATTCTGCGCGATGTCTTCACCATGGGCGCCCGGCCGATCGCCAATCTGAACGCGCTGCGCTTCGGCAGCCCGGACAACCTGCGCACCAGGCGCATCGTCGACGGCGTGGTCCGCGGCATCGGTGGCTACGGCAACTGCGTCGGCGTGCCGACCGTCGGGGGGGAGATCAACTTCCACCCGGCTTACGACGGCAATCCGCTGGTCAATGCCATGACCGTTGGCATCGCCCCCGTCGATCGCATCTTCCTCAGTGCCGCTGCCGGTATCGGCAATCCGGTGGTCTATGTCGGCTCCAAGACCGGGCGCGATGGCATCCATGGCGCCACCATGGCCTCCGCCGAATTCGACGCGAATTCCGAGGACAAGCGCCCGACCGTGCAGGTTGGTGATCCTTTCACCGAGAAGCTGCTGATCGAGGCCTGCCTGGAACTGATGGCCACTGACGACATCGTCGCCATTCAGGACATGGGCGCGGCCGGTCTGACCAGTTCCTCGGTCGAGATGGCGGGCAAAGGCGGTGTCGGCATCGAGCTGAATATCGACAACGTCCCCGCCCGCGAAACCGGTATGACCGCCTATGAGTTCATGCTCTCGGAAAGCCAGGAGCGGATGCTCATGGTGCTGAAGCCCGAGCGCGAAGGCGTCGCCCGGGCCATCTTCGAGAAATGGGACCTGGATTTCGCTGTTATCGGCCATATCACCGATACCGGCCGCATCACGGTGCGCCACAATGGCAAGATCGAGGCCGATATCCCGCTGGCACCGCTCAGCGATCAGGCGCCGCTTTACAACCGCCCGACCGCTGAAACCCCGAAGCAAGAGCCGCTTAACCCGGCCAAGGTCGAGGATCGGGTTGGCCTGACCAGCGCGCTGCGCACCTTGATCAGCTCCCCCGATTTGTGTTCCCGCGCCTGGGTCTGGGATCAGTACGACAGCACTGTCGGCGGCCAGACCGTGAAGCGCCCCGGCGCGGCGGATGCGGCGGTGGTGAAGCTGGAAGGGCTGAAGCGCGCTTTGGCGCTAACGACCGACTGCACCCCGCGCTATTGCCTCGCGGATCCGGAAGCCGGCGGCATGCAGGCGGTGGCGGAAGCCTGGCGCAACCTGACCGCTGTCGGCGCCCGGCCGCTGGCGATTACCGACAACATGAACTTCGGCAATCCGGAAAAGCCGGAAATCATGGGCCAGTTCGCCGCCGCCATTCGTGGCATGGCCGCGGCTTGTGAGGCGCTGGAGTTCCCGGTCGTGTCCGGCAATGTCAGCCTCTACAACGAGACCGAGGGCAAGGGCATCCTGCCGACCCCCGCGATCGGTGGGCTTGGGGTGCTGGAAGATGCGGCGCAGGCGGTCGGTCTTGGCCTGCCGCCCTGGCTCGATATCGTGCTGGTCGGCTCCACCAAGGGCTGGCTGGGCCAATCCCTCTGGCTCCGCGAAATCGCGGGGCGGGAGGAGGGCGCGCCGCCGCCGGTCGATCTCGCGGTCGAACGCGCCAATGGCGACTTCGTGCGGGCGCGCATCCTGTCCGGCGAAATCCGTGCCTGCCATGACGTGTCCGATGGCGGCATTCTGGTTGCCCTCGCGGAAATGGCGATGGAGTCCGGGGTCGGTGCCCGTCTGGTCACGCATCCCCGCGAGATTCCCGGCCATGCCTTCTGGTTCGGGGAGGATCAGGGCCGCTACATCGTCGCCGTGGCCGATCAGGGTGCCTTTATCCGGGCTGCTGAGGCGGCCGGGATTCCGGCTCAGCGGCTTGGCACATCCGGTGGCGGGGAGTTTAAATTACCCGATGGCGGCACAATATCGGTCGAGACCTTGCGCGCCGACCACCAACGCTTCTTTAAGGCGTGGATGGACGGTAACAATGACGATGAGAACAGGAGCTAACCCGCATGGCCATGCAAGCCAATGAGATTGAGGCGCTGATCAAGGCCGCGCTGCCCGATGCGCAGGTCGCGATGCAGGATCTCGCGGGGGATAATGACCATTGGGCGGCGACCGTGGTATCGTCGGCGTTCAAGGGCCTGTCACGCGTGAAGCAGCACCAGCTTGTCTACGCCGCCTTGCGCGGCCGCATGGGGGGCGAGCTGCACGCCCTGGCCCTGCAGACATCCGCCCCCGAATAATCAAAACCAGAGGAGTTCCCACCATGGCCGACATCGACACCCGCATCCAAGCCGAGATCGAAGCGAATCCCGTCATGCTTTACATGAAGGGCACGCCGATGTTCCCGCAATGCGGCTTCTCCGCGCGCGTGATCCAGATCCTGACCCACATGGGCGTGCCGTTCAATTCCGCCAATGTGCTGGAAGATGATGAGCTGCGCGAAGGCATTAAGTCGTTCTCGCAGTGGCCCACGATCCCGCAGTTGTATGTGAAGGGCGAATTCGTCGGCGGCTGCGACATCATCACCGAGATGTTCCAGCAGGGCGAGCTGGAGACGCTGCTGACGGAAAGCGGCGTGGAACTGAAGACCAAGGCCTGAGACCGGGCGCGCCACGGCCGGGCTTTGTCCGGCCGTGGTTCTTGTTAAGTGCCTGAACAAACTACTCACATTTTCGTGAGTTGCCTGTTTTTTTTAAGTTGTACGATGCTTGTCAGTGATGATTGATCGCCAATGGCCGTGAATCGGGCAAGAGGGCAAGATGGCTGTTTTGAAGGTACTACGTTTCGTCGGAACGATCGCCATGCTCTTCGCGGTGGTGGCGGGCTCCCTCGGGTATGGTGATCAGGTTAAGCTCATCGGCGCTGGCGCGGGTGCGAGTGCCGCGCTGGTGATCTGGAAACTCGGACACATCGCGATCTGATGTCCGGCGGCACCGCCCCTACACCCTGGGGTGCGGGTGATTTGTATACATTGGCAATCGCGGTCGTTGTGTTTCTATTGTGCTGTCTGCACCATCGTGATGCCATACAGAGCAGGGACGTGCACACGGTTGATCTGCTCACAGGGCTTATGGGCAGTAGTCTGACTGCTGGGCCGCTATTGATGTTCCTGCTCGATCCGGTCAATAAGACGTTGTTGCATATCCTGCCGGTCGATCTGCTCGCCGTGGTGATGAACGAAGCCCGGATAACCCTCTGGTTCGCCTGTTTCCTGGCCCTGATCAATACGTTGATGTCGATGCTTCGCTCCCGCATACCCGCGGCGGTACGGGCCAGCGCTGGTTGAGATATCCGGCTCCCATCTTAACCGTCTGTTAACTTTATTGGCGTAGGAACGAGCCTCTCCTTCCCCCGCCCGTGAGGCCCCATGCGGATCGGCATCGTTACCCCGGCTTTCAACGTGGCCCCGTTTATCGGGGCTGCCATCGGCTCCGTTCTCCGCCAGACCCACACGGATTGGCGGATGGTGGTGGTCGACGATGGCTCCACCGACAGGACCGCAGCCGTCGTGCGGTCCTTTCATGACCCGCGGCTGTCCTTGATCCGCCAACCCAATGCCGGCGTCTCAGCGGCACGCAATCGCGGCGCGGCGGCGCTGACCTGCGATGCGATCCTGTTCCTGGATGGCGATGACTGGCTCGCCCCCTTCGCGCTGGAGGTCCTGGCGCGGGGACTGGTGGATGACGCCGTCGCCGTCGCCGTCGCCGGCGCCTGGCAGAAGGGTGCGATGGTTCATCCCCCCGCATCGGGCGACCTGCTGCCCCGCCTGCTGGTGCGCAACCAGTTCGTCAATGGCGGCCATGTGCTGATCCGCCGATCCGCCGCCGGGCTGTTCCGCTGCGACCTGCGTTTCGGGGAGGATTGGGAATACTGGACCCGCCTGCCCGGGCGCTTCGCCGCCGCGGATGATCCGCGCCCCGTGCTCGTCGTGCGGGAGCGTCCGGGAAGCGCTTACCTCCGCATGGCGACCGACCCGGAGTCCTTTGCCCCCTGCCTGGATGCGATCCATGCCAATCCGACCGTGATCGCGCGCTTCCCGGCCGCGACCCGCGCCTTGCTGCGGCGGCGGGCGGAGGCAGAGATGCATTGGGTGATCGGGCGGGAGCTGATCCGCCATCGGCGGACAGCTGAAGGGTTAAGCTGGCTCCGCGGGTCCGTGATCGCAGCGCCATCCGCGCGGCGGGTGGCGTTACTGGCCCTGGCGCATGGCGTGCCCTTGCTGCCAGGAGCCTGGCGTGGGGCGATGCGGCCTTATGCGCTGGACGGTGCGGCCTTGCTCCCGCATAGTTCCTGAAACCAAGAGGATGTCCGCCGGTGTCTGATATCTCCACGCTCCCGAGGGATGGTCTGGTCGCGGTCGTCAAGCGCGACTGCCCGACCTGTGTCCTCGCGGCGCCCGTCCTGGCAGAACTCGCGGCCCAGGGCGGCATTGTCGTCTACACCCAGGACGATCCCACCTTCCCCGAGGACATCGCCGACCGGATCGATGACACCGGTTTGGATGTGTCGCACCGGCTGGGGATCGAGATTGTCCCGACCCTGATCCGCTTCCAGGACGGCCAGGATATCGGCCGCACCTATGGCTGGGATCGCGCGGAGTGGGAGCGGATCAGTGGCTTCCAAGGCATCGGCGCCGGCTTACCCGCGTTTCGCCCGGGCTGCGGTGCGAAGAACGTCGAACCCGGCGTCATCGAGCGCCTGAAGGTCCGCTTCGGCGAAACCGGCCTCGAATCCCGCCGTGTTGAAATCGGCGACGGCGAAGACGAATTCGAAGCCATGTTCGAACGCGGCTGGTCCGACGGCCTGCCCGTCGTGCCACCCACGGAAGAGCGCGTGCTGCGCATGCTTGCGGGCACGACGCGCGATCCGCAGGAGGTTTTGGGCCTCTGCCCACCCAATCTCATCCCCGCGACCGTGGAAAAGATCGCCATCAACGCGGTCATGGCCGGTTGCAAACCGGAATATCTGCCGGTCGTGCTGGCGGCGGTCGAATGCGTGCTGGACCCCGCCTTCGCGATGCACGGCGTGCTCGCCACCACCATGTTCGTCGGCCCCGTGGTGATCGTGAACGGCCCCATCCGCCGTCAGATCGGCATGAACGGCAAGGGCAACGCGCTGGGCCAAGGCAACCGCGCCAACGCCACTATCGGCCGCGCGCTGCAACTGGTGATCCGCAATATCGGCGGCGGCAAGCCGCAGGAAGTGGATCGCGCGACGCTCGGCAGCCCCGGCAAATACACCTATTGTTTCGCGGAAGACGAGGAAGGCTCCTGCTGGGAGCCGCTGTCCACCGACTTCGGCATCGCGCGCGGCGTCTCCGCGGTGACGGTCTTCGCCGGCTTTGGCCTGCAAGGCGTGGTGGATCAGAAATCGCGCACCCCGGAAAGCCTGACCCGATCCATGGCCGGATCGCTGCGCGGCATCCACAACCCCAAACTCGCCCCCGCCTGCGACGCCGTGCTGGTGGTCTGCCCCGAGCATGAGCGGACCTTCCGCAATGCTGGCTGGAGCAAGCGGCAAGTTTACGATGAACTCTATCGCCTGTGCGAAATGCCTGCCGATCCGCTGATCGCGGGGGCGGATGGGATCGCGGAGGGCGTCAAGCCCGCGCTCGCCGGCGGCACGGTCAACAAATTCCGCCCGGACGGTCTGATGATCGTGCGCGCGGGCGGTGGTGCGGGGATGTTCTCCGGCATTATCGCGGGCTGGTCCACACCCGGCCCAACCGGCAGTCTACCCGTTTGCAGGGAGGTGAAGTCATGACGGTTCTACTCGACCCCACGTCGGAGCGAAGTCCGGCGGCGCGGGAACGCCTCGTCCGGCCCGATCGGCTGGAAGGGTTGACGGTCGGTTTGCTCGACATTTCGAAACCGCGCGGGGATGTGTTCCTCAACCGGATCGATGAGCTTCTGACCGAACGCGGCATCACCGTGAAGCGCTACATGAAACCCACGGTCGCCAAGCCTGCCCCGCTGCCACTGGCGCAGCAGATCGGGACCGAAGTGAACCTGATGATCGAAGGGCTGGCGGACTGAGGCTCCTGCACATCGTGCTGTACGCATGATCTTGCGGATCTTGAGTCCCGTGGCATCCCTTCGGTGGGGGTTGCAACGACCGAGTTCATCGACGCGGCCGCGGTGCAGTCGAAATACCTCGGCACCGATCCGGCCTATGTCTTCGTTCCGCATCCCGTGCAGGATCGCACGGATACGGAATTGCGGCAGATGGCGGACGACCATCTGGATAAGATCCTGGCTTTGCTGGTGAAGCAGGCGAGGTAGAGAAAGGGCGCTTTGGCCCCCTTTTCTTGGGGTGGTCCGTTGCAGGTTGGTGTGCGGACCGCGAATCCTGGCGGGCGGGCGCTTCAGATTTGCTTGGCAACCGTAGCCCTCAACGGGAGGGGGAGAGTCAATTTCAACGCCCTCTGGTGTTATACCAGTCTGGGTAATCATGGACTCATCGGCTGCAGTCCAACTCCGTCATGCCGACGGAGGTCGGCATCCACGACTTGCCTGTATCCAGCACAGGCAAGGCGTGGATACCGACCTTCGTCGGTATGACGGGTAACGGTGGCCGGTACGTAAATCGAAAAGCGGGCTGGTGTTACCCCTGGATCCCCGGAAAATCGTCCATCGCCGGCCGCCCCGTCAGGTATCGCCAATGGTGCCAGAGCAGCCGGGCCGCCAGGGATCGATAGGGCGCCCACATGCCGGCCAAGGCCCGTAAGGCCACGGGGGCTGGGCGCGCCGGCAAGGCCTTCAGCTCCGCCGCCGCCGCCGCCAGGGCGACATCCCCGGCCGGAAATACGTCCAGACGGCCAAGCGCGAACAGCAGGTAAATCTCCGCTGTCCAGGGGCCCAGGCCTTTCACCGATACGATGGTTTTGATTGCCGTCGCGTCATCCAACGCCGCGAGGGCCGCCGTATTCAGCGTGCCGTCCATGAAGGCGGTTGCCAACGACCGGGCGTGCCCAACCTTCGGCCGCGACAGGCCCGCCGCCCGTAAGGTGTCCTCCGGCAGAGACAGCAGCGTCTCCGGCTCCAGCGCCCCAGGGATCGCGCGCACCCGGCCCCAGATCGCGGCGGCGGCCTGATTGCTGATCAGCTGCGCGACGATGGCTTGCAACAATCCGGGAAACCCCGGTGTGCGCGTGCGCCAGGGCAAAGGGCCGGCACGTTCCAGCACGCGCGCCATATCCGGGTCGAGGACGACCAGGCGATCAAGCGCCGCCTGGGCGTCCGGGGGAGGCGAGGGGATGTCCTGCATCCCCCCGTGTAGCCGGGATCAGCCGGTGCGGACCACCCGTCCCGTGCGGCTGTCCATGGTGAAGCGGGCGATGACCGAGCCCTCCGCCGTGGCATAGGCGAAGGCGATGGTGCCGTTCGCGGCGGGCGCGACCTCAACCACCTTCCAGGTGCGGTTGCCGAACCAGAGTAGCAGCGATTCGGCGACTTTCTGGACGTCCGGCGCAGTGAGCTTGCGGTCATCCGGCCGGTAGATCAGGCCGAACATGCTGGGATCGATCGCACGTTCATGCATGTGCATGCCGTGATGCTCGCCTGCGTGATGACCCATCGGGCCTTCCATGTGGCCTTCCATGGGGCCGCCCATCCGTGGACGGTGCATGCCGGGGCCGCGGGAATCGGTTTCGGCCGCGGCGGCGGCGGGCGGGGCCGGCTGGGCGAGGGTGGTCCAGCTCGGACCAATGGCCACCAGGGCCGCGAGGGCGGTGACGGTCAGGACGGTAACGGTGCGCATGAGAAATCTCCGGTGGTGTTCGACCCCCCTTACATAGGCTCGCACCAGTGTCCGCATACGCGTCCGCCGGCGACGAAGTGCAAAGAAGTGCAACAGGCTTTGCAGCTCGCCGCCAATCGCCTCTAGGATTGCCGCATGGATGCAACGCCACATATTCTCATTGTCGACGACGACCGGGAAATCCGTGACCTGTTGGCGCGGTTCCTGGAAAAGAACCAGATGCGCGTCACCACCGCCCGTGACGGCCGCGAAGCGCGGCGTGCCTGGGTCAACGGGCATTACCAGCTGGTGGTTCTCGACCTCATGCTGCCAGGCGAAACCGGGCTCGATCTGGCGCGCTGGATGCGCACCCAGGCCCCGATCCCGATCGTCATGCTGACCGCGATGGGGGAGGAGACGGACCGCATCATCGGCCTGGAAATGGGGGCCGATGATTATGTGTCCAAACCCTTTAGTCCGCGTGAACTGCTGGCCCGCATCCGCGCGGTGTTGCGTCGCACGGCTGACCACACGGAACCAAAGGCGGGCGACAGCAATGTCCGCATTTACCGCTTCTCCGGCTGGACTCTCGAACCGGCACGCCGGCGGCTGCTGAACCCGGCCGGCACCGAAATCCCGTTGACCGGCGGGGAGTTCGATCTGTTGCTCGCTCTGGTGGACCGCGCCAATCGGGTTCTGACCCGCGATATGTTGCTGGACCTGCTCCGTGGCCGCCAGGCGGGCCCGTTCGACCGGGCGATCGACGTCGCCATCTCCCGCCTGCGGCGCAAGCTGGAGGATGACGGGCACAACGCCCAGCTCATCAAGACCGTGCGCGGCGGCGGCTATGTTCTGGCGACGCCGGTCGAACGTCTGTGAGGGTCTGGCCCCGTAGCCTCGCCGCCCGCACCGCGGTGGTGCTGGTCGCGGGCCTGATGGTGGTGCAGGTCGCGGGGCTGACCATCCATGCTTTCGATCGGGTGGATGTGCAGCAGCTGGCGCAGTCCCGGGAAATCGTCAATCAGGTGCAGGGCATCCACCGCGCCGTTGTCGCGACCGCACCTGATCGGCGGGCAACGGTGCTGGCAAGCCTGCCGCGCGGGCCGGGTGTCAGCGCTGCGCTTAGCCCGGGGCCACCCGTGACCGATCTGCCGGAGATGGCGCTGCCCCGGCGGCGCTTCTGGCTGCTGATGGGCGCGGGCGCCGAAGGGCCGGATGGGCGGAATGACGGCGTCCGGCCAAACCGCCCATTCGGCATGGGCATGGCGGGCGGGGTCGCCTATGGCGGGGTGCAATGGCACCGCGTGGTGCTGGGATTTCCGCTGCCGGGCGGCGGCTGGCTCAATTTCGACGCCAGAACCGATCCGCCCAGCCCCTGGCTGTCGCCGACATTCATGGCCGCGTTTGGCCTGATGACCTGTGTTGCCGCGGCCCTGACCTTTTGGGCGGTCCGGCGCCTGACCGCGCCGGTGCGCATTTTGGCGCGGGCGGCGGAGGCCTTGGGCCGCGACGTCAACGCGCCCCCCTTGCCCGAGAACGGCCCGTTGGAGATCGCGACCGCCGCGGTCGCCTTCAACACCATGGCCGGACGCATTCGCCGCTTCGTCGACGATCGCACCGCCTTGCTGGCCGCTATCGGCCATGATCTGCGCACCCCGATCACCCGCATGAAACTGCGGGCGGAGTTCATGGACGACGACGAACTCCGCGCCAAGATGCTGGCCGATTTGGAGGAGATGCAGGCGATGGTCGCGGCGACGCTGGCCTTTGGGCGCGATGCGCGCACGACCGAGCCGCTGGGTTCGCTCGATCTCGTGGAGCTGATTCGCACCATTCTGGATGAGACCGGCGACGCCAATCCCGGGGCGGCGGACAGGCTGCGCTATGATGGGCCGGCGCATTTGCCGGTGAAAGCGCGCTCCTTGGCGATGAAGCGGGCGCTGACCAATCTGATCGCCAACGCGGTTGCCTATGGCGGTGCCGCGCGGGTGCGCCTGAGCCCGCCGGCAGCGGGCCTGGTCACGATTGCGATCGAGGATGACGGTCCGGGCATCCCGCCGGCGGAAATGGAGCGCGTGTTCGAGCCGTTCCACCGCATCGAAAGCAGCCGCAACCGCGAAACCGGCGGCACCGGCCTCGGGCTGCCGATCGCGCGGGATATCATGCGGGCGCATGGCGGGGATGTGACGCTGGCCAACCGGGCCGGGGGTGGATTGCGGGCAACGGTCACATTGCCGGTTTGATCAGGCGGTGGCCGGCACGCGCGCGCCGCGGCGGGGCAGGCGGCTGACCAGGAAACCGACCAGCGCCAGATTGATGATGTTGAACAGCACCCCGTTGGCGAAGGCCACCGCATAGGTGCCGGTATGGTCATACAAAACCCCGGCGAACCAACTGCCAACGGCCATGCCCGACATCGCGGTGAACAGCACCGTTGGGATGCGCCATGAAGCCTCCGATGACGGAAACAAATCGCGGATCGTTACGGAGTAGGAGGGGATGATGCCGCTGAAGCCCAGCCCGAAGGCGGCGGCGATGACGAACAGGCCGCGCTCGTCCTGGGTGAGCAGGAACGCCGCCAGGGCCAGCGCCTGGCACACCGATCCCACCAGAACCGTACGCAACCCGCCAATACGATCCGCCAGCGCGCCCCAGAACTGGCGGGAGATGAAGGCGCAGCCGAGCAGCACCGACAGCATCGCCGCGCCATGCGCCGGGCTGACGCCGATATCGCTGCAGAACGCCACCAGATGGGTGCTCGGGACCGCCATCGGGATGCAGCAGCAGAAGGCGGCGAAGCAGATCAGCGCCTGGGCCACGTTGGGATGCAGGCCCAGCACACGCCGCTCGGCTGGTGTCCGGCCGACGGCGGCGCCGGCGGCGACGGGCTTGGGTGCGGCTTTCAGCAGCAACATCAGCGGCGGGATGATCGCCAGCACCACCACGGCGTAGGCCAGCATGGTGTTTTGCCAGCCGAAGCGGGCGATGCCCTGCTCGAAGATCGACGGCCAGACGACCCCGGCGATATATTGCCCGGAGGAGATCAGCGCGATCGCCGCGCCGCGCCGGCGGTCGAACCAGCGGCTGGTGTAGATCAGCAACGGCGCATAGATCGCGCCGTTGCCGAGCACCCCGATCAGCAGCCCGTGCCCGACATAGAGCGCCCAGATGCTGCCGAGCGTTGAAAGCGCCAGCCCCGCCGCCATCATGCAGGTGCCCAAGGCCACGATAGCGCGAATGCCGATCCGATCGGCCAGCCAGCCCATGGGGATGCCGCCGAAGCCGGTGCCAACCCAGACCAGCGAGCCCGCCAACGCCAGGACCGATCGATCGACCCCCAACGCCGCCGTCATCGGCTTCAGGCCGACGACAATCAACAAAGGCGAACCATAGGAGATCGACAGAATAGCGACCGTGAGCCCCGCCGCGACCCAGGAGGCGCGGCCTTCGATGCTGTCCGGCATGGCGGTTGTTCCTCTTCCTCCCAACGTCGCGCGTTCGATTTTTGGGTTCCCGCCGCTGGTTCGGAATTTGAGGGCCGGGCGTCAGCGGGGTCAAGCGCGACAGCGGCTACGGCGCGGCCGCATTTTTTCTAAAAAAGATCGGCTGCGTTAACTGTTTGTCAACAAATTGCGCGGATAGTGCCGCCTGAGGAGCGGCCTGAGCCTTCGTGGTTTGCCCGCTCCGCCCCGGCTTTCGGCATCCACCAAGGGAGCTCCAACCGATGACGATCAGACGATTGCTGCGCGATATGGCGCTCTATGCAATGGCGTTTCTGCCGTTTGGGCACGCCAACGCGGCTGAATACACGCTGCGTTTCGCGACTATCAACCTCGCTGGCACCGTGCCGTACGAGCAGGTTCTGGTGCCCTTCGCGCGGGCGGTTGAGCAGGATTCCGGGCAGCGGATCGAGGTCGCGTTGCAACCCATGGGCGGTTACGGCAAGCCGGCCGCGTTGTTCGACATGGCCGAGCGCGGGGACATCGAAATCGCCGCGACCGTGCAGGGGTATAATGCCGGGCGGTTTCCACGGTCATCGGTGATGGAATTGCCGTTGATGTTCGGCTCCGCCGCCAGCGGCACGCAGGCGATGTGGCAGATGTTTCAGGATGGGACGATCGCCGCTGATTACGCGGCGGTGAAGGTCCTCGGCCTGTATGTCCTGCCGCCTTATGGCATCTTCACCAATGGCAAGCCGATCACGCAGTTGCGTGATCTGCGCGGCTTGCGGGTGCGCACGCCCAGCCCGACCGTGGGCCTGGCGATGGCGCGGCTGGGGGCCATCCCCGTTGGTATTCCCACCGATATGATCGGGGAGATGCTGGAGAACCAGTCGATCAACGCCATCACCTATGGCTGGGATTCCGTCATCACCGGCAAGGGGCACGGCGACAAGAAGCTGATCGATCAGGTGAACGTGCTGGTCGATGCCAATTTCGCGGCGCCGGCGCTGATGGTGGTGATGAACAAAGCCAAATGGGAGTCGATGCCCCCCGACCTGCAGGCGATCATCGACAAACATGCCGTCAATCTGACGATGGGGAATGCCAAAGCGCGAGATGAGGCCGATGCCGCCGCACGCGCCAGGCTGCGCGCCGATACGCGCTACACCTACCGGGCGCTGACCATCGCGGAGCGTGCCGAAATGGCCTCCGTGATCGATCCGGCGATCGAGGATTGGAAGGCCAGCATGGCCAAACAGGGCATCGACGGCGACGCCCTCTACAACAAGGCACGCGCGCTGGCGCACCAGTACGCCACCGCCGCGCGCTGATCCCAAGCGAACCAGCACCGGAAGGGCACTCTCATGATCCGTCGCATCCAGACCTGGGGCATCCGAACCCGCTTGTATCTGGCGTTTGGCGTCATCGCCGGCCTTTCGGTGGCGAGCAGCGTGGTTGCCGCGCTGCTCCTTGGCGGGGTGGGGGAGACTTTGCGCGTCATCACCCGTCAGGATGTTCCACGCACGGTTATCAGCCTGGAACTCGCGGGGCAGGCGGAGGCTTTGGTGGCGTTCGCGCCGAACCTTCTTAACGCGACGACGGCCGATCAGCGCCAGCGCCGTGGCGCCGAACTGGGACAGATGCGGGACACCGTCACGCGACACCTCTCCGCGCTAGCCGCGTTAGCGGATGGGCGGCAAGCGGCGGCGGAACTGAGCGGGTTGGTAGCGCGCCTGAACGAGCAGCTGACCCGGCTCGACACCGTGGTGGGCGCCCGTCAGGCCAATGCCTCCCAGCGGGAGGCCGCGGCAACCGAGGCAAAACAGGCCCATGCCGCGACCACGGCGGCCGTGGCCCCGGCGGCCCAGGTCGTGCGGGACGCCATCGAGATGGCGTCCATGAATATCGGCGGCGACCCGGCGGCCATGATCACGAATTTGGTGCGCCTGACCGCCCAGGACGTGCCGCTGTCGCAAGCGCTGGCCGCGCTATCGGCGGACGGCAATCAGGCGTTGAGCCTGCTGATCCAGGCCAATCAGGCGCAGACGGCCGCGGCGCTTCTGACATCGCGCCAGGACTGGGACGAAATGGCGAGCCGGATGACCGAAAAACTGGACATCGCAGAGAATCTGCGCCCGACAGCGGGGCTCCGCCCAGCTATTGAGGCATTGCTGGCGCTGGGGGTGAAGTCCGCGAACGTCTTCGCCCTGCGTGAAGCCGATTTGCGGGCGATGGCGGAAGGGCGGCAGGTGCTGACTGATACCAGGTCCGCCGCCGCCGAACTGAGCGCCCGCGTTGCCAGCCAGGTGGCGGCCGGCCAGGCCGCGATCCAGACCTCTACCGACGCCTCCCAAAACCTCATCAGCTTTGGTCTGGCCGTTATGATTGGCCTGGTGGGGCTTAGCGTCGTTATGGCGGCGCTTATCGGCTG